>NZ_JBBEGC010000060.1:0-46261 GCF_037401995.1 Saccharothrix sp. CCNWYY140 | reverse complement strand
CACCCCCCATCGGTGGTCTCCCTGCTAGCTTTTGATCTTGAGAGCGCGAAGCGCGTTCGGCTTGAGAGCGAAGCGTCAAGTTCAAAGATCTTGAAGAGCTTAAAAGAGCCTCGCCGGCGGGCAGGCCGCCAAGGATGGACACAAGCAAGAAGCCCAGGCAGAGGTGTGCCGTGCGGCAGTTTCGTGAAAAGCCCGCTGCGCGCCCTGAAGAGTGCGCGCAGCGGGGTTGGGTGGTTAGAGGCCGGCGGCCTTGGCTCGTTCGGCTCGTAGCTGGGTTACGGCGGGCAGATCCAGCGGTGCCGGCTTGGTGCCGGTGGCCCATTCGATCAGCAGGTCCGCCAGCTGTGGGTTGCGGGGCAGGACCGGGCCGTGGAGGTAGGTGCACAGGATTCGGCCCTGTACCGCGCCCTCCACCGAGCCGTCGTTGCCGGTGCCGACCTTCACATGCGCCAGGGGCCTCGCCGAGGGGCCCAGGACCGTTCGGCCCTGGTGGTTCTCGAAGCCGGTCAGCAGGCCCTCGAACAAGCCGTCCGCAGGGGTGGCGATGACCTCGCCGATTGCTCGGCTGCCGCCTGCATGAGACGTGGAGTCGATGAGGCCCAGGCCCGGGTGGGTGACCTGGTCGGCCCTGGTGAAGTGTTCGCCGAAGATCTGGATGCCGGCGCACACGCCCAGGATGACAGCACCGCGGCCGGCTGCCCGTTGCATCCCCGGGTGGTCGCGGAGGTGGCGGACGGCCAAGGTTTGAGCTGTGTCCTCGCCGCCGCCTACGACGTAGATGTCGCACGAGTCCGGTACCGGTTCGCCGAAGCGGATGGTCACGATCTCGGCGGGGATGCCGCGCCACGCCATGCGCTTCTCCAGCACCACGGCGTTGCCGAAGTCGCCGTACGTGCCGAGCAGGTCCGGCAGGACCAGGGCGATGGAGACCTTCGACGCACTCACTGGGCGGCCCTCGCGTTCAGGTCGCGGAAAGCGGTGTAGTTGGCGATGACCTCGACGGCACCGGGCGGCATCGCGTCGATGGCCTTCAAGGGGTCGGGGACGATCGTGTGCTCCACCTCGGCGTACGTCAGGCGCACGGCCAGGTCGGTCGCCCGTTCGCCGGACGCGATGACCTGGCGGCCCCGCAGTCGCTCGAACGGCACGTCCCACAGCCACGACAGGTCGCGGCCGTCCGCCTCCTGGGCGTTGATCACCAGCACCGCCGGGTGGTCGGCCTCGCGGACGACGGTGAGGGTTTCGCTCCAGCCCGCCGGGTTCTTCGACAGCAGGAGTCGGGCGCGGTGGCCGCTGCGTTGGATGGTGCGGTAGCGGCCGGCCACGTTGGACACCGCGCGCAGGCGTTCGACGGCCTCCGCCACGGGCACGCCCAGTGCGAACGCCGCCGCCGTCGCCATCACCGCGTTGGCGGCGTTGAACTTGCCGGGCAGGCGCAGGCTCAGGTCGACCTTCTCGCCGTTGGGGGTGACCAGGTAGCCGTCGCCGGTCACCCAGTCCGGCTTGGGGCGGGCCAGGTCGCAGCCGGTGCAGTGCCAGTGCTCGCCCTGCCAGCGGATCGGGTCGCCGCAGCGCGGGCACGAGGCCGCGTCGTTGTGCCAGCCCGTGCCGGTCGCGACCCAGACGACGTTCTTGGCGTCGCGGGCGGCCGAGGTGACCATGATGTCGTCGCAGTTGGCCACGACCACGCCGGGCACGCCGGCCAGTGCCGTGCGCAGCGACTTCTCGATGGTGCGGACCTCGCCGACCCGGTCGAGCTGGTCGCGGGACAGGTTGAGCAGCACGGCCACGCCGGGCGCGCTGGCGCGGCAGACCTCGGGGAAGTACCCCTCGTCCACCTCCAGCACGGCGTACGGCGCGTCGGGCTGCTTGGACAGCGCCGTGACGTGCCCGTCGGGCATGTTCGCGCCGCCGTGGTTGGTGGCGACCTGGCCCAGGGCCGACATGGCGCGCGCGAGCATCATCGTGCTCGTCGTCTTGCCGTTGGTGCCGGTGACCAGGGCGACCTCGCGGCCGGCGGTCAGGTGCGCCAGGGCTTGCGGGTCCAGCTTGAGCGCCACGCGGCCACCGATCATGCCGCCCGCGCCCAGGCCCATCTTCTGCGACAGCTTCGAGCTCATGTTGCCCAGGCGCACGGCCGCCGCAGTGCGCAGCGGCAGGCGGGCTGGGTCTGCACCAGGAGTGTTCGGCAAGCGACTTCCCGCGTCGGTGGGGTGGGGAGGGGTGCCGCCGATGCTACCGGGGCCGGTGGCCGTCCAACTCCCGCAGGGTCCTGATCAGGTCCACCGTGCTGAGCTGGCACAACTGCGCCATGTACTCCAGCGCCGGCAGGTCCAGGTGCACCTCCGGCGGCTGGCCGGGCGGGAGCTGGTGCAGCCTGCCCTGCGCCCAGCGGCGCAGCGGCAGCAGTTGGGGCCGGTCGTCGGCGACGACGGCGGCCAGGTCCACGGCCAGGTGCCCGGCGGGCGCGTCGCCGAACACGCGGTCGTGCACGCGGGCCAGGACGTGGTGGGCGGGCACGCCGAGCGCGACGCAGATCTCGACCAACCGCACCACCGAGCACTGCCGGGTGCCCAGCTCGTAGGTGGCCAGCGTCTGCAACGAGATGTCGCTCTGGAGGCGCCGGTTGAGCTCCTTGCGGGTCCACCCGCGCTGCTTGCGAAGACTGCGGAGCTCATCACCGAGCACGCGCTGGTACGCCGCTGTGTCGATCTGCACCGTCAAGTCCTCCATGTCCGCGGGGGCCCCGACAGACCCCACGCAGATGGAAAGCGTGACCCTTCCTCCGCTTACGCGACTTGACCGGTTTATCCCCCGATCGGGCTAGTCGAGAAGTACTGTCAGTAGCTGTTCAGCGGCGAAGTGCGCTGGTCACGCCGGTTTCCACCGGACCGAGGAATCGCGGGTCCGGCTTGGCGACGAGGCCGTCCCACATCGCCTTGCCGCTCGCGAACGCCTCGCGGAAGTGCCCGTACGCGGTCGTGGTGCCCCACTGCCGGGACGTGTCGTGGCCCACGCCGAACGCCTCCAGCCCGGCCGACCGGCACAGCGCGACCGCGCGCGGCAGGTGGAACTCCTGCGTCACCACGGTCAGCTTGGTCACACCGAAGATGCGCCGGGCCCGCGTGCACGAGTCCCAGGTGTCCAGCCCGGCGTAGTCCGCCACGACGACCTCCGCCGGGACGCCGCGGGCCACCAGGTAGTCGCGCATGGCGGTGGGCTCGTCGTACTCCTTGCGGCTGTTGTCGCCGCTGACCAGCAGCACCTCGACCTTGCCGCGCCGGTAGAGGTCGGCGGCCACGTCCAGGCGGCCGGCCAGGAACGGCGTCGGCTTGCCGCCGCGCAGGCCCGCGCCGAGCACCAGCGCGACCGGCGTCTCGGGCACGTCCGCCGCCGCGTGCCGGTAGGGCGCGCTCGACACGTGCACCCACACCAGCGGCACGGACGCCAGCACGGCCGCCAGCCCCACCACGACCAGCACCCGCTTCCAGCGGATCCGCTTCAGGAACGCCCCCATGAGTACCCCCAGGTCAGTTGACGCAGCGCACCCCGTCCGCCGTGATCGGCGGCTCCTCGGTGGTCTGCGGCTGGGCCTTCTTCGCGCCGTCCAAGCTCAGCAGCGGCGTGCCGACGAGGCTCTGCGAGCCCGGACCGGAGTAGTCGCCGCCGACGAACACCCGCGCGTGGCCGGTCGGGATGTTGTCGTCCTGCTCGACGTCCAGCCCGCCCAGCGCGGCGGCGACGGCCTGCGCGCCCGCCTCGCCGCCCTGGCCGTAGCGGACGACGGACTTCGCCAGCTGGGCGTCGGCGTTGGCCGCGCCGCCGCTGACGTACCCCTTCGCGACCAGCGCGTCGAGCACCCGGCCCGCCAGCCCGGCCGTGCCCGAGGCGTTGCGCACCTCGACCGTGACCGTCGACGGGTCCACGCTCGGCGCGGTGGACGAGGTGCCCCCGGCCGGCTTGCCCAGGTTCTTGAAGAACCGCTTGACCTCGGCCTCGTCGACCTGGACGGCCTGGCCGTCCTCGGGCGTCTCCAGCTCGGGGTTGCCGGTCGGGATGGTCTCGAACTCGATGTTGCCGCCGGACAGGTCCTTCATCTGGGTCGCGAACTTGAACACGTCCCAGCCCTTGTCCAGCACGATCGACTTGGTCAGGGCGTCGATCATCGAGCGCAGCTTGCCCGGGTCGGACAGCGTGCCCGCGGACAGCATCTTCTTGGCCAGGCCGGCCATGAAGACCTGCTGGCGGACGATCCGGTCCAGGTCGCCGCGCAGCAGGCCGTAGCGCTGGCGGACGAAGGACAGGGCTTCCCGGCCCTGGATGGTCTGCGGCCCCTTGGCGAAGTCCGCGCCCGAGTACTCGTCCTCGGTGGCCTGGTTGAGGCAGACGTCCACGCCGCCGACGGCCTTGGTGATGTCGTAGAAGCCGACCAGGTTGATCTCGGCGTAGTGGTCGATGGTGACGCCGGTGAGGTCCTGGACGGTCTGGATGAGGTTCTTGGCGCCCGCCTTCTTCGACTCCTGCTCGACCTGGGCCGGGTCGCTGACGCCCTTCTTCTCCAGGTCGGCCACGGCGGCGTTCTTGCCGTAGCCGTACGCGGAGTTGATCTTGTGCCGGCCGTAGCCGCCCGCGATCTTCACGTACGAGTCGCGGGGGAACGACACAGCGACCGCCTTGCCGGTGTCGTTCGGGATGTGCATGAGGATGATCGTGTCGGTGTTCAGCCCGCCCGCGGTCTCGTCGCCGGCCTGGAGCTCGTCGAGGATGTGCTGGGGGAGCGGGTTGCCCTTGGCGTCGGTGCGGGCGTCCATGCCGACCATCAGGATGTCGATGGACCCGTCCGCGGGGCGCTCGCCGCCACCTTCCTCGCCGATGACGTCGGTGGTGGTGAGGTTGTTGGTGAGCGCCTGGAAGTTCGCCCAGGCGTAGCCGGTGCCCACGAGGACGGCGACGGAGAAGAACGCCGCCACCGTGCGGCCGAAGAGGTTGCCGTTCTTCTCTGGCCTGCGCTGGGCCGGCCTGCGGGCCGGGGGACGCTGCGGGGGCCGGCTGCGGGGTCCGGCTGCGCCCCGGGCTGCTTCCCCTCGGGCTGCCTCGGCTCGGGTTGCTTCGCCGCGCGGGCCGGCGGGTCGGCGGGAGACCCCTTCGGCACCCGCGCGCGCCACGCTGCCACGAGCCGCGTCGCCGGCACGTGCGGCGGATGTGCGGGGCTCGCCCGCCCGGCCGGCCGCACCACGGGCGTCGGGGGTGCGTCGGGGGTTGCGAGGGTCGCCGGTGGGGTCGGGTCGGCGGGGTTCGCCGGAAGCGGCGCGCGGGTCGCGGCGCGGAGCTTCGCCGGACCGGCTGGTCGGGCGCGGGGGCTCGCTGGAACGGCTCGACTCGCCGGAACGACTCCGGGGCTGGCCAGAACGGCTCGGAGACTCGCCGGAGCGGCTCGGGGGTTCGCCGGAGCGGCTGCGGGGGTCGCTGGAGCGGCTCGGGGGCTCGGCGGAGCGGCTGCGGGGCTCGTCACCGCGGGGGCCTGCGGAGCGTGGAGCGTCGCCGCGCGGGCCGGTGCCGGCCGAGCGCGGGGCCTCGCCGCGAGGGCGGGGGTGAGGTTCGCCACTGCGCGGGGTTCCCGAGCGGCGGGGGTCGCCGTCCGGGAAAGGCCGGTCGGTGGAGCGTGGGTGGTCGGGGCGGGGCTGGTCCGCGGGGGTGCGGCGCGGGTCTTGGCCCGCGCGCGGGGGTTGCGGTGCGCGAGGGGGCACTGGTCGCCGGCGGAACCCGTCGGGTTCGCCCGGCCTCGGCGGCCGGTTGTCCACTCGCGCTCCTCCCTTGTGTTCCGGTCCTGCCCTGGTGGACGTGCCGGTGCCCTCTGAGGTTGCCCAAAGGGTGGCACAGGCCCACACCACGACGTGGGGATACCGGGTCTTGACAGGCTGTGACCAGTGAAGTAGCCCGATGGTGAGGGCACCCGTGCCCCGTTCGTAGACTTCACCCCGTGCTCACGATGCAGGACGCGCTGCTGGCGCTGACCAGGTACTGGACCGAACGGGGCTGCATCGTCGTGCAGCCGTACAACACCGAGGTCGGTGCGGGCACCCTCAACCCGGCGACCGTGCTGCGCGTCCTCGGCCCCGAGCCGTGGCGGGTGGCCTACGTCGAGCCCAGCGTGCGGCCCGACGACGCCCGGTACGGGGAGAATCCCAACCGCCTCCAGACCCACACCCAGTTCCAGGTCATCCTCAAGCCCGACCCGGGCGACCCGCAGGAGCTGTACCTGGGCAGCCTCGAAGCGCTCGGCATCGACGTGCGCGCCCACGACGTGCGGTTCGTCGAGGACAACTGGGCCTCGCCCGCGCTGGGCGCCTGGGGCCTGGGCTGGGAGGTGTGGCTGGACGGCCTGGAGATCACCCAGTTCACGTACTTCCAGCAGGCCGGCGGCATGTCGCTGGACCCGGTGTCGGTGGAGATCACCTACGGCATCGAGCGGATCATGATGGCGTTGCAGGGCGTCGACCACTTCAAGGACATCGCCTACGCGCCCGGCATCTCCTACGGCGAGGCGTTCGGCCAGGCCGAGTACGAGATGTCCCGCTACTACCTGGACGACGCGGACGTCGAGGCCAACAAGCGGCTGTTCGAGGAGTACGCGTCCGAGGCGCGGCGGATGCTCGACGCCCGCCTGCCCGTGCCCGCGCACAACTACGTGCTGAAGTGCTCGCACACGTTCAACGTGCTCGACGCGCGCGGTGCGATCAGCACCACAGAACGCGCCCGTGCCTTCGCCCGCATGCGGGGCCTGGCGCGCGAGGTCGCGCAGCTGTGGGCCGCGCGGCGCGAGGAGCTGGGGCACCCGCTGGGCCTGGTCGAGCCGCTGGAAGCACCCGCGCTGCCCGCCGCCGGGGCCACCGACAAGCCCGAGACGCTGCTGTTCGAGATCGGCACCGAGGAACTGCCGCCCGCCGAGGTCACCAGGACCGTCGAGGCGGTGCGCGCGGCCGTGACCGAGAAGCTCGCCGGCACCCGGCTCACGCACGGCGAGGTCCAGGTGCACGGCACCCCGCGCCGGATCGTGGTCCTGGTGCCCGAGGTCTCGCCCCGCGAGCCCGACGCCGAGAAGACCATGCGCGGACCGCGCGTGTCCGCCGCGTTCGACGCCTCCGGCGAGCCCACCAAGGCCGCACAGGGCTTCGCGCGCGGTCAGGGCGTGGACGTCGCCGACCTGACCCGGGTCGTGGAGAACGGCGTCGAGCACGTGGCCGTGGTCAAGACCGTGCCCGGTGGCGGCGCGGTCGAGGTGCTGGGGTCGCTGCTCGCGTCGGTGGTGGCGGAGCTGCGGGCCGAGAAGAACATGAAGTGGAACGACCCGAAGCTGTCGTTCACCCGCCCCATCCGCTGGCTGCTCGCGCTGCTGGGCACGACACCGATCCCGGTGGGCGTGTCCGCCCTGGTCTCCGGCACGACCACCCGCGTGCACCGGACCGCCGAGACCCCGGTGGTCGAGGTGTCCACCGCGGACGGATACCTGGAGTTCCTGGCGGGGCACGGCATCACGGCGTCGGCGTCGGTCCGCGGCGACGTGATCGTGGAGCGCGCGGCGGAGTTGGCGAAGTCGGTCGGCGGCGTCGTGGACTTCGAGGGCGTGCTGGACGAGGTGACCAACCTGGTCGAGCGGCCGACCCCGCTGCTGGGCTCGTTCGACGCGAAGTACCTGGAACTGCCGCAGCAGATCCTGACCACGGTCATGCGCAAGCACCAGCGCTACCTGCCGATCCGCACCGAGGACGGAGCACTCCTGCCGCACTTCGTCGCGGTGGCGAACGGCTCGGTGGACGAGGACCTGGTGCGGCGCGGCAACGAGGCTGTGCTGCGGGCGCGGTACGAGGACGCGGCGTTCTTCTGGCGTGCCGACCTGCGTACTCCGCTGGCGGACATGAAGGCGGGCCTGGAGAAGCTGACCTTCGCCGACAAGCTCGGCTCGATGGCCGACCGTGCGGGGCGGATCGCGGTCCTGGCCGGTCGGCTCGCCGAGGCGGTCGGTGGCGCGGACGAGACCTTGGTGCGGGCTGGTGAGCTGGCCAAGTTCGACCTTGGGTCGCAGATGGTGATCGAGCTGTCGAGTCTGGCCGGCGTGATGGCTCGGGAGTACGCGGTGCGGGCGGGCGAGACGTCCGAGGTCGCCCAGGCCTTGTACGAGATGGAGCTTCCCAGGTCGGCCGGCGACGCCATGCCGGCGTCGCGGGCGGGTGCGCTGTTGTCGCTGGCGGATCGGTTTGACCTGTTGGCGGGTCTGTTCGGCATCGGTGCCAACCCGACGGGTAGCTCCGACCCGTTCGGGTTGCGGCGGGCGGCGTTGGGTGCGGTGAGTGTGCTGCGGGCCTTCCCGGAGTTGCGGGACATCACGTTGACTCGTGCGTTGTCGTTGGCGGCGCAGGATTTGGATGTCTCGGCGGATGCTCTGGAGGCCGCTCGGGAGTTTGCGGTGCGGCGGTACGAGCAGCAGTTGTTGGATGCGGGTCATGACCATCGGTTCGTGAACGCGGTGCTGCCGTTGGCGGATGCCCCGGCTCAGGCTGATGAGACGTTGGCCGAGTTGACGGAGTTGGCCGGGTCGGAGGAGTTCGCGGCGCTTGTTGCGGCTTTGCAGCGGGTGCGGCGGATCGTGCCGGCGGAGACTGCGCCGGAGTACGACGCGGGGGTGTTGAGCGAGCCTGCCGAGGTGGCGCTGCACAAGGCGTTGGCGGAGGTGTCGTTCGAGGGCACGGGGTTGGCGGCGTTCGCGTCGGCGGCGAGCGGGTTGACCGGGCCGGTGAACACGTTCTTCGACGAGGTGCTCGTCATGGCCGAGGACCCGGAGGTCCGCAAGGCCCGCCTCGGGTTGCTGGCGTCGATCCGCGACCTGGCCGCGCCGGTGCTGGACTGGCAGGCGCTGGGCACGGCGTTGGGCTGATCCCCCGAGCGGGAGCAGAACCTCCCCGAGCAAGGCGAAAGGCCCCCGCCGGCGTGGCGAGGGCCTTTCGCGTCAGCAGATCAGATGAAGCTGCCGCCGCGGGTCACGGCGCTGTAGGCGTCCACGATGCCGTGGCCGTAGAAGCCGTTGAACTGCGTGTCACCCTCGCAGGTCGCGGTGAACTCGGCCGGGCGGCCCTCCCGCTCGTACGAGACCGTGCGCGGGACCGGGCACGCGCGCTGCGTCGCGGTCTTGATCAGGACCTTCTCGACCTTGTCCGGGGACAGGGTCAGGGTGCCCGGGTGGGCCCGGTCCTTCTTGCCGTACTCGCTCACCACGAGGGCGGCCACGCCGGCGGCGTGGGGAGCGGCCATCGAGGTGCCCTGGAGGTACTGGTAGTAGCCGCAGGTGGTGCCGGTGCAGTACTTCGCCACGCCGGCCGCTTCGCCCTTCGGGGTGACGTTGCCGGCCTCGTCGATGTTGCCTTCGGCCAGTGCCACGTTGCGGGGGTACGTGGAGCGGATCAGGTTTTCGTTGGTGCGGTACCACGGGGTGCCGAAGCCGTCGCGGAACCAGCCGCCGGGGGCGGACAGGTCGGTCTGCTCGGTGCCCCAGTTGGAGTAGTCGGCCTTGGCGGTCGACGGGCCGAGCGAGGAGATCGAGATGACGTGCTCGCCCTCGGTCGGCAGGTGCAGGCAGGTGGCGTTGTCGATGGCGCGCGGGTAGCTCGTGCCCACCGGGTAGTTCGGGCTCTGGGCGTCGGTGCGCGGGTTGCCCAGGTCCTCGTGGTTGTTGCCGCCGGCCGCGATGAGGGTCACGCCCTTGCGGTGGGCGTAGTTCAGCGCCCGCTGCACGGCCGTGATGGTGGCGCGCTGCTCGATCCTGGCCTCCGGGCTGTCGGCCGGGTTGTCGAGGCAGTTCATGTACCACGGGTCGATGTAGAACGACATGTTGATCACGTCGAGGCCGACGTCGGCGCCGTAGGTGATCGCGTCCACGACCGGCTGGAGGAAGAAGTAGCCGGAGTCCTGGGCGCCGCGGATGTTCACCAGGGACACGTTCGGCGCGACGCCGGAGACGCCGAAGCCGTTGGCCGCCGCGCCGATCGTGCCGGCGACGTGCGTGCCGTGGCCGTTGTCGTCGTGGTCGTTGGGGTCCACGCAGCCGCGGAACTCGCACGGACCGTCGACTTCGCCGCCGTTGGGGTCGGCGGGGATGTCGATGGTGAAGTTGCGGGACAGCGCGCGGTTGAAGTTCGGCGCGATGTCCGGGTGGTTGCCGTCGACGCCGGTGTCCAGGATGCCGACGTAGACCCGCTTGTCGCCGGCCTGCCGGGTGCGGGACAGGTCGGAGCGGACCAGCTTCAGGCCCCACAGCTTGTCGTCCAACGGGTCCATGCCCGCCGTGGCGTCGGAGGACTGCGCCGGGGACGGCGCGGCGCCGCCCAGGTGCTCGCGTTCGACGACCTTCCACTCCCGGTTGCGCGGGGTCTCGGTCGGGGCCGCGCCCAGCGGCTTGAGGCCGGTCGCAC
This sequence comes from Saccharothrix sp. CCNWYY140, assembly GCF_037401995.1. Taxonomy (NCBI): domain Bacteria; kingdom Bacillati; phylum Actinomycetota; class Actinomycetes; order Pseudonocardiales; family Pseudonocardiaceae; genus Saccharothrix; species Saccharothrix sp. CCNWYY140. The sequence continues at coordinate 35,798 of NZ_JBBEGC010000060.1, read as the reverse complement.
CGAGCACCGCGTCGGAGGCGGAGACGCGCTGCACGAAGCCCGCCGCGGGCGCCTTGACGGTCAGGGTGCCGACGGCGGTGTTCTCGCCGACGACCTCGCCACCGGCGGCGGCCACGGCGGCCTTGGCCGCGTCGGCGCTCGCGCCTTCCTCGACGACGACGGTGAAGTCGACGGTGCCCTGCTGGCCGGTCGCGGGCTGTGTCCCGGTCGCCAGCAGGGCGGCGGTGGTCGCCACCACCAACGCCGACGGAACGATTCTGCGTGTTCTCACGCGTGTCTCCTCACAGACCCGGAGGGGGTATGGGTCGGGCGACACCCTGGCAAACAAAACCCCGTCCCGGTAGACGTCTTTCGTAGTCAGTGAGATCCGTAGCCGGACGTGCGCGCGCAGTTACATCGTGGCTTTGGGTAACGATCCGACCTGCGCTTTCGACATCCACAGGTCGACCGGAGCGGTCCATTCGGCACAAAAGCGTTGCTGCATCTTGACGAAGCCGCTCCGCGAGGGATGGAATCCGCACACTCTGTTTCGATACACCGGACGGCGGTCGGTCCGCGCAAGGGGTTGGCGAATGCGAAGACTACGCGGAGTGGTGTGCTGCGCGCTGCTCGTCCTGACCGCGGCGGCCTGCGGCGTGGAGCGCAAGCCCAGCGGCACGGCCGTCGCGCCGCTCAACCCGGCGGACAAGCCCGTGGTGGGCGTGATCCTGCCCGACCGCGCGTCGTCGGACCGCTGGGAGGAGCAGGACCGGCCGCTGCTGGAGTCCGCGCTGAACTTCGCCGGCATCACGCCGCTGATCGAGAACGCCGAGGGCGACGAGAAGAAGTTCCAGAGCCTCGCCGACGCCATGATCGCGCAGGGCGTGAAGGTCCTGATGACCACGCCGCTGAGCACCGAGGGCGGCGCGACCGTCGAGCGCAAGGCCAAGCAGGCGGGCATCCCGGTCATCAACTACGACCGGATCAGCCTCGGCGGCCAGGCCGAGTACTACGTCTCGTTCGACAACCTCAACGTCGGCGAACTCCAGGCCGAGGGCCTGCTGAAGTGCCTGGGCAACAAGCCGGGCGCGCAGATCATCGAAATCCAGGGCGCGCCGACGGACAACAACGCGACCCTGTTCGCCGACGGCCAGCGCCGCAAGCTGGGCCCGAAGTACGACGCCGGCGCGTTGAAGCTGGTGAAGAGCCAACCGGTCGACAACTGGGACCCGGTGCGGGGCAAGGCGACCTTCGAGCAGATCCTGGACGACAACGGCGGCCGGGTGGACGGCGTGGTCGCCGCCAACGACGGTCTCGCGGGCGCGGTGATCGAGGTGCTCAAGGCGCGTGGCCTGGCCGGCAAGGTCCCGGTGACCGGTCAGGACGCCACCCTGGAGGGCCTGCGCGCGGTGCTGCGCGGCGACCAGTGCATGACCGTCTACAAGCCGATCCGCGACGAGGCGGAGGCGGCGGCCCGGCTGGCGATCGCGGTGGCGCGCGGCGACCTCAGCGGCGCGGACGACCTGGCCACCGGCAACACCCGCGACCTGGTCTCGCGCCGGGACGTGAAGTCGGTGCTGCTGGGCGCGGACCTGATCACCAAGGCCGACGTGCGGCGGCTGGTGGCGGAGAGCGTGGTGAAGTCCGTGGACCTGTGCGCGGGCGACGTCAAGCCGGTGTGCGACGAGTTGGGCATCCTGGTCAACTAGAGCCGGGTCCGGCGAGCAGGTCGATGTCCTTCGCGGTCATCGGCCCGCCGCAGTGGGCGCAGGTCAGCTCGACGTGGCTGACCTGCCCGCACGCGTGGTGCCGGTACAGCACGGGCGGCCCGTCGGGGGAGACCCACCGGTCGCCCCACCGCACCATCACCATCAGCACCTCGACCAGTTCGGTGCCGCGTTCGGTGAGCGCGTACTCGTAGCGGTTGGTGGCGTACTCGCGCCGTTCCAGCACTTCGCGTTCGACCAGCCACTTGAGGCGTTCGGTGAGCACCTTGCGGGAGATCCCGAGGTCCTCCTGGATGCGGTCGAACCGGGTGATGCCCGCGTAGACGTCGCGCAGGATCAGCGGCGACCAGGGTTCGCCGATCACGTCCAGCGTGCGCGCGATGGAGCACGTCATGGTCCCGAAGTCAGTCCGCTGCACCCACCCGAGTCTACGCCGAAGGGTTCCCTGAAGGAACTGATGCCTGCTAGGGTTCCCTCAAGGAACTCACCTGGAGGTGTCATGAACCGCCCGGACGTCGTGTCGAAGGACCAGTGGCAGGGTGCGCTGGCCGACCTGCTCGTGCGCGAGAAGGAGCAGACGCGGGCACTGGACGCCCTGGCCGCCGCCCGCCGCCGGCTGCCGATGGTCCGCCTGTCCACCGACCACCGGTTCACCGCGCCGGACGGCTCGCTCGTCGGCCTCACCGACGTGTTCGCCGGCCGCCGCCAACTGGTCGTCTACCACCACATGCTCGAACCCGGCCAGGACTGGGTGTGCGGGGGCTGCACGTCGTTCACCGACAACATCGCCGACCAGTCCCACCTCAACGCCCGCGACACCACGCTGGTGCTGATGTCCCGCGCGCCCCGCGCCGAGATCGACGCCGTGCGCGACCGCTTCGGCTGGACCGTGCCGTGGTACTCCGCCGACCCTGCCTTCTACACCGAGATCGGCCTGGAGGGCGGCTTCCGCCTGAGCGTCTTCCTGCGCGACGGCGACGAGGTCTTCTACAGCTACTACACGACCTCACGCGGTGTGGACCGCCTGCGGCTGGACTTCAACCTCCTCGACCTCACCCCGTACGGCCGCCAGGAGACCTGGGAGGACTCACCCGAAGGCTGGCCCCAGACCCCGACGATGGCCTGGCTGCGCCCGCGCGACGAGTACGGGAGCTGACGGTGGACCTCACCCCGGCCGAGCGCGACGCGTTCCTCGCCGAACCGCACGTGGCGGTGCTGACCATCGCCGCCCGGAACCGCCCGCCGCTCACCGTTCCGGTCTTCTACGCCTACCGCGACGGGCTGATCAGCTTCTTCACCGGCACGCAGGGGCGTTCGGCGCGCAAGACCCGGCTGTTGGCCGACACCGGCGCGTTCAGCCTGTGCGTGCAACGGGCCGAGCCCCCGTACGCCTACGTGACCGCCGAGTGCACAGTCGTCCGGACTGAAGGGCCACCGGCGGTGGAGGACGTGGTCGCCGTCGCCGCCCGGTACATGCCCGAGGACGACGCCCGCGAGTTCGCCGAGGCCGAGATCGCCCACCCGGCGGGCACGTTCGTCCTGTTCACCGGCCGTCCGGACCGCTGGCTCACCAGCCTGGCCGGCTAGTCGCCGTCGTGGCGGCCGGAGATGAACTCCTGGAACCGGATCTTCGCCCGGATCAGCGGCTGCCGCACCCGCGCCTCCCGCCGGTAGGCGCGGCGCAGCTTGCGGGACCCCTCGGTGTAGCGCCAGCGCGCCCACGGCGAACCCGGCCGGGCCAGCCGCAGCGCGCCGATCTCGGGCAGGACCGGCACCAGCAGCCCCAGCAACCCGGTCCACACCTTGCCCTTGAGCAGCGCGACGATGGCGAAGCCGAGGTTGACCAGGATGACCACCACCCGCAGCCACACGCCCTCGCCGTAGAACTCGTCGTACCCCAGCGGCCGGGCGCCCAGCAGCAGCAGGCCGGTCATGCCGATGGCCAGGAACACCGCGTCCACCGACAGCCGGCCGTCCTTCTCCCAGTACACGTCCCGCAGGTGCAGGATCAGCGCGAACTCGTCCAGCACCAGCGCCGCCCCCACGCCCAGCAGCGCCGACGCGGCCACCCGCCACCCGTGCTCCTCGTCCGGCACGGCCAGCCCCGTCACGCCGCCGACCAGCATGAACACCGTGCCGAACACGACGTGGTGGATGTGCGTGCCGCCGGGGGTGATGTTGCCCGGCCACCAGCGCACCTTCGCCCGGATCAGCCGCACGCTGATCCTGATCAGGACGAACGTGACCACCAGGCCGAAGAAGAAGGACAACAACCGGGTCTGGGGGAGGTGGAGGGCGGAGAACACCCCACCATCTTCACTCGACCGGCCTACTTCAGGGTGATGTCCCCGGTGATCTCCTCCGCCTGCACCACCAATCCGGTGACGCGTCCGGTCACCCTGTTGGTGACGCGCCCCCGTTCGTGTTCACGGCGGAGGCGGGCGGCGAACGCGGGGTCCTCGGCTTCGGCCCTCCGCAGGACCTCGGCCAAGGCGGCGACTTGCGGCGAACCCGGTGCGGCGCCCTCCGCGGCGACGAGCGCGGCGGTGGCGGTCGGGTCGTCCGCGAACCTGGCCCGGACCAGCGCGTACAGGCCGGCGGAGGAGCGGGTGGCGAGCGCGGCGGCGATGGTCACCAGAACGGGTTCGGTCATGGCGAGGACCCCCTGTGATCGCGTCCTCGCCCACCGTAGCAGCGCGACTCGCCGCCTTCTCCTTCTCGACTGTCGCCGGGTTGTCGTGGTTGACTGTTCTTGGTCGTACCTATCTGTGTTCGTGTTCCACCACGCTCGCGGATCGGAGTTGCGGGCGTAGATCTTCCTCGACAGTGAGGGGCTCGTCGCCCCAACGGACCCGGTGGTCGCAAGCGCGATCCGGCACCTGTTAGAGGAGAAGTAGCAAGATGGCAGTTCAGGGCACCGTCAAGTGGTTCAACGCGGAGAAGGGCTTCGGCTTCATCTCCCCGGACAACGGTGGCGCGGACGTGTTCGTGCACTACTCGGAGATCCAGTCCTCCGGCTACCGCACGCTGGAAGAGAACCAGCGGGTGGAGTTCGAGATCGGCCAGGGCCAGAAGGGCCCGCAGGCGCAGGCGGTTCGACCGGTCTGACCTAGGTCCGATTTCCATCGGATAGCAGTGGAGCCGCCATCCCGGCCACGGGGTGGCGGCTCTTCTCTTGCGCCACGGCGTAGACCCGCTTGCCGATGAGCCGGGCGCCGTCGAACAGGAAGAACACGCTGCTGCGCGCCGGTCCCGCGGCCCCGTCCACCCGCAGTTCGACGATCACCGCGCTGTCGGCGTGGTGCAGCGAGTCGAGCCGGCTGTGCGATCCGGGCGCCCGCCGGTAGTGCTCGACGACGGCGGCCCGCCCCTCCAGCACCTCGCCGGTGGCCACGACCTCCCACAGGGGACGGTCGAACACCCCGACGGCGGCCTCGAACTCCCGCTCGTTCTCCGCTTCCAGGTGCTCCAGCACGATGGCCTCGCGCAGCGCCCGGAGCGACTTGGACGCGGTCACGGCGTCCCCTTCCCTCGCCCAGGAGCCCGACCCAAACACCCGTCGACGGCACCAGTCAAGACGCACGCCGGCAGACCACGCCTAAGGCGCAGCGCTCGTCTCTGGTCGAGCGCTTCGCTTCCTGGACGCGGCCTGCCGGACGCGTGCGGGCTACGGGCGCATCTCGTAGGTGCCGGACAGGGCCGCGACCCGCTCCCACACCCGCTCGAACCGCTCCCGGTCCACCACGGGCTTGCGGACCTGACCCAGCGCCCACTCCTGCTGTGCGCCGGTCGACGAGGACTTGCCGTGCAGGGCCACGGCCCACGCCGAGTAGTCCCGCACCAGCACGTCGAAGATCTGGTCCAGCAGGTCCGCGTCGACGTCGGTCGCCGCCGCCTGTTCCAACACCAGCTGCCCGTAGACGACCAGCGTGAACAACTGGCCCAGCGTCAGCAGGAAGTCCAGGTCCGCCTGCTGTTCCGCGTCCGGCGCGGCGGTGGTCAGCAGCGTCCGCAGGGACTGCGCCTGCTGGTGGAACCGTGCCACGTTGGGCACCTGGGCGAAGCTCCGGTAGGCCGTCTCCCAGTCGTGGAAGCGGATGGAGCCCAGGCCACGGGCCGGTCCCTGCCGCCAGAAGAAGTCGTCGTCCTTCGGGTCGTGCACGGTGGGCACGGTGTCGAACTCGGTGGGCAGGAACAGGTACGCCGGCATGAACTTCAGCACCAGGGCCAAGTTCACGTGGACCGTGCCTTCGAGCTTGGGCAGCGCGCCGATGTCACGGCCGGCCATCGAGAAGTACGTGTCCTTCTCGAACCCCTTGGCAGCGATGACGTCCCACAGCAGGTCGATCACCTGTTCGCCCTCGCTGGTCACCTTCATCTTGGTGATGGGGTTGAACAGCAGGTATCGGCGGTCTTCCGGTGAGGCGGTGCGGAAGTAGTCCACGGATCGGTCCGCGAACAGCTTCATGGCCGCCAGTCGGGCGTAGGCGTCCACGAAGTTCTGCCGGACGTGCGGGAAGTCCGTGACCCGCTTGCCGTACAGGACTCGGTTGTGCGCGTGGGTGATCGCCTCGAACGTGGCGTGTTCGGCGATGCCGATCGACGCCGTGCACAGGTTGAACTTGCCCACGTTGACGGTGTTCAGGGCGGCGCTGAAGGCTTCCGCGCCGGTGTGCAGCACGTCTTCCGCCGCGACCGGGTAGTCCTCCAGGCGGAACTCGCTGACGAACATCTGCGAGTCCACGACGTTCTTGACCAGCTTGTAGTTCGGGTGGCCGCTGTCCACCGCGAAGAACACGTACCCGTCCGGTCCCTCGACGTCGGCGCGGCGGCCGAACACCGACACCATCCCGGCCACGTTGCCGTTGCCGATGTAGTACTTGCCGCCGTTGGCGACGAAACCGCCGTCGGCGGTGGGGGTCAGCACCATGTCCGTGGAGTAGACGTCCGCGCCGTGTTCCTTCTCGGACAGGCCGAACGCGAACACCGCGCCGGCGTCGAGCAGGTCGGCGGCCCGCTTCTTGGCCGCCGCGTTGTCGCTCATCCAGATCGGGCCGAGGCCCAGCACGGTGACCTGCCAGGTGTACCAGTACTGGAGGCCGTAGAACCCGAGGATCTCGCTCAGGACGGCGTTGCGGGTGGCGTCCCAGCGCTTGTTCGGGTCGCCCCCGCCCTCGGCCGCCGGGGTGAGGAAGGTGGCGAACAACTTCTCGCGCGCCTGGAACTCCAGGAACTCGGCGTACCAGACCCGGGACTGGTCGTCGGCGATGAGGCGGCGCTTGCCGCGCTCCTCGAACCAGTCGATGGTGGCCCGCAGCAGACGCCTGCTCTCGGGGTCGAGGTGCGTGCCCTCGAAGCTGTTGGGATCGAACAACACCGGCCTGCTCCCTTCGTCTGCGCAGGCACGTTACCAGCGGGTAACTTGTCGCGCCGCCCCCGCCTTCCCCGCGCCGTCGGCGGGTGGTTGTCGTACCCCCCGCGTAGCGTGCTCCACGTCACACGCAGCCGCTGGAGGAAGACATGCACCTGCTCGCGATCGGCACGCGAAAGGGCCTGTGGCTCGCGACCAGCCCCGACCGGGCGTCGTGGGAGGTCCGCGGGCCGCTGCTGCCCATGACCGAGGTGTACGCGGTCGCCATCGACCCGCGTCGGCCCCGCCTGCTCGCCGGGACCACGAGCTCCCACTTCGGCCCCACGGTCATGACCAGCGACGACCTCGGCGAGACCTGGGAGGAGCCGGACCACGCGCCCATCGCGTTCCCGGAGGACACAGCCCTGGAACGGGTGTGGCAGCTGGCCCTCACCGACGACCCCGATGTCGTCTACGCCGGCACCCAGCCGTCCGCGCTGTTCCGCTCGGAGGACGGTGGCCGGACATACTCGCTGGTCCGGGGCCTGTGGGACCACCCGCACCGCAAGGAGTGGGGCGCGGGCTTCGGCGGTCAGGCGATCCACACGATCCTGCCGGACCCGGCCGACCCGAGCCGGCTCACCGTGGCCATGTCGACCGGCGGCGTCTACCGCACAGCCGATGGCGGCGAGTCGTGGGAGGCGAGCAACAAGGGCGTGAAGGCGTACTTCCTCCCCGACCCGTACCCGGAGTTCGGGCAGTGCGTCCACAAGATCGCGCGCCACCCGTCCGCGCCGGACCGCCTGTACCTCCAGAACCACCACGGCGTGTACCGGTCGTCGGACGGCGGCGCCACCTGGGACTCCATCGCCGACGGCCTGCCCTCGGACTTCGGCTTCCCCATCGCCGTCCACCCGCACGACCCGGAGGTGGTCTACAACTTCCCGCTGGTCGCCGATGGCGAGCGGTTCCCGCCGGGCGGGCAGTGCGCGGTCTACCGCTCCCCGGACGGCGGCGAATCCTGGACAGCGCTGCACACCGGCCTGCCGGACGGCTTCTGGACAGCCGTCATGCGGGACGCGATGTGCACGGACACAGCCACACCCGCGGGGATCTACTTCGGCTCCCGCTCGGGCTCGGTCTACGCCAGCCCGGACGAGGGCGAGACGTGGCACCGGGTGGTCGAACACCTGCCCGACGTGGTGTGCGTGCGGGCGGCGGAGGTCTGATGAAGATCACCGTCTTGCTGCCGGGCGTGTTGCGGCCGGCGGCGGCCAACCAGTCCACGCTGGAACTGGACGTCCCGGAGCCGGCCACGTTGGGCGCGGTGCTGGACGAGCTGGCCGGCCGGTACCCCCTGCTGGACCGCCGCCTGCGCGACGAGCGCGCGTCCCTGCGCCGGTACGTGAACTTCTACCTGGACGGCGAGGAGTGCCGCCGCCTCGACGGCCCGGCCACCGTGCTGCGCCCGAACACCGAGATCCAGATCCTGCCTTCGGTGGCCGGCGGCTGAACCGTCAGCCGCCCAACCTCCGGTACAGCGGCCGGAGTTCGTCCGTCACCGACCGCCCGCGAACCGAAAGGGGTCCCAACCGGTCCAACACCGCGCCGGGGTGGTGCGCCACCGGCTCGTCCGGCGCCGGCACCGCCTCCGCCGCGGGCCGCTGCCAGAAGGCGTCCAGCACGGTCTCCAGCGCGGGCAGCCGCTCGTCGACCGCCGTCCCCCCGGCGGGCATCGGCGCGCGCAACTCGCGCAGGCGCTCCAGCAGGTCCTCCCGACCGCGTCCCCGCCAGGCCAGGATCTCGAACGGGTCCGCGTCGAACGACTCCGCCAGCAGGTAGCAGGCCGCCGCCAGGTGCTTGCACGGCACCTCCCAGTCCGGGCAGGTGCAGTCCATCGACATCTCGCGCGGCGACGCCGGGAACAACGCCAACCCCAGCCCCGCGAACAACTCCTCGATCTCCGCCGGCATCTCCCCGGCCAGCAGCTTGGCCGCGAACACCGCCCGGTCGGCCAACGCCCGCTCGATGCGCACCCAGTCCTCGTCGGAGAACTTCCGCACCCCGATCCGCGCCCGGTACGGCTCCGGCCGCGACCCCATCACCAGCGCCACCACCACGCTGGTGGACAGCGACAGCGACATCACCTGCCCGGTCCGCGCGTAGGTCCGCCCGCGCGCGAGCCGCCCGCCCATGCCGAACGACTCCAGGACCTCGATGAACCGCCGCGACCACCACGTCCGGGCGACCTCGCCCCGCTTGCTGCGCAGCGTCAACCCGCCCTCGACCCGGATGGGTCGCGAGTACGGCCGCTCGCCGTGCCAGTCACTCACCGACGGCCTCCCCGGACAACGCGAACAGGTCCCGCAACTCCGCCGTGGACAGCTCGGTCAACCAGTCCTCCCCGGCCCCGACCACCAGCCGCGCCAACCCGCGCTTCTCCTCGATCATCCGGTCGATCCGGTCCTCCACCGTGCCCACGCACACGAACTTGCGCACCTGCACGTGCGACCGCTGCCCGATCCGGAACGCCCGGTCCGTGGCCTGGTCCTCCACCGCCGGGTTCCACCACCGGTCCAGGTGGATCACGTGGTTCGCCGCGGTCAGGTTGAGCCCGGTCCCGCCCGCCTTCAACGACAGCACGAACACCGAAGGCCCGTCGGGTTCCTGGAACCGCCGCACCATCTCGTCGCGCGCCTTGGCGGGCGTCCCGCCGTGCAGGTACAGCACTTCGGTGTCGAACCGCGCGGAGAGGTGTGGCACCACCATCGCGCCGAACTTGGTGAACTGGGTGAAGCACAACGCCTTGTCGCCATCGGCGAGCGCTTCCTCCAGCACCTCCTCCAGCCGCGCCAGCTTCCCCGACCGCCCGGCGACCCTGGACCCGTCGCCCAGCAGCTGCGCGGGGTGGTTGCACACCTGCTTGAGCCGGGACATGGTCGCCAGCACCAGGCCCTTGCGCTTGATCCCCTCGGCCTCGGCGATCCGGGCGAACATGTCGTCCAGGACCGCCTGGTAGAGCGTGGCCTGCTCGGCGGTCAGCGTGCACAGCTGCTTGACCTCGATCTTCTCCGGCAGGTCGTCGATGATCCGGGGGTCGGTCTTGAGCCGGCGCAGCACGAACGGCCTGGTCACCTTGCGCAGCCGGACCGCGGCCTCGTCGTCGTGGTGCCGTTCGATCGGCACGGCGTAGCGGGCGCGGAAGGTGTTGACCGTGCCCAGCAGGCCCGGGTTGACGAAGTCCATGATCGACCACAGCTCGGCGAGCCGGTTCTCCACCGGCGTCCCCGTGAGCGCGACCCGGTGCCGTGCGGGCAGCCCTCGGACCGCCCGGGACTGGCGGGTGGCGCTGTTCTTGACGTTCTGGGCCTCGTCGAGCACCACACGGTCCCACTCGACCTCGGCCAACGCCGCCGCGTCCCGGGTGGCCACGGCGTAGGTCGTGATCACCAGGTCGTGCTTCCCACGCAACGCCGACGCGACCCGGTCGCCGCCGTGGTGCACGTGGACCTTCAGGCCCGGGGTGAACCGCTCCGCCTCGCGCTGCCAGTTGCCGACCACCGACATGGGGCAGATCAGCAACGTCGGCGGCCTCGTCACGTGCTGCCGCGCGTACGCCTCCAGCGCCAGCAACTGGACGGTCTTGCCGAGACCCATGTCGTCGGCCAGGCACGCGCCCAACCCGAGCCGGTCCAGGAACACCAGCCACGACAAGCCGCGCAGCTGGTAGGGCCGCAGCACCGCCGTCAGGCCTTCCGGTGCCTCCACGGTGTCGAGCCGTTGTTCCGCCTCGCCGGACAGCAGATCGCCGAGCCACCCGTCCGCGTGCATGGCGGTAACCGGCAGCGGCAGGTCGGGGTCGTCGCCGGCCGCGATCCGCAGCACCTGCCCCGCGGTCATCCGCCCGCTGCCCAGCACCGCCAGGCCCTCGGCCAGCCGCGCCCGGTCCAGGTGCACCCACTGGCCGCGCACCCGGACCAGCGGCGACTTCGCCTTGGCCAGGGCGGACAGTTCCGCCTGGGTGAGCTTTTCGTCGCCCAGGGCGAGGTCCCAGCGGTAGTCGAGCAGGGCCTTCATGCCCAGTTCGCTCTCCTTGGCCACGACACCGGCCGCGCCCCGGCTGGTCGCGGTCAGCGACAGCCCGATCTGCCGCGGGTGCCGCCACCACGACGGCAGCATGACCCCGAACCCGGCCTCGGCCAGCAGCGACGCCCGGGTCAGGAAGTCGTAGGCGCCGTCCAGGTCGAGGTCCACGGCGGCCGGGTGGCGCTCGGCCAGCGCGCGGTCCAGCGCCGGGAACAGCCGTGAGGCGCGGCCCAGGTCGCCGAGCAGGACTTCCTCGGGCCTGGGCGTCCACCGCCGCAGCACGGCGTCGTGGCGCCAGACGTCCCGCGCCGGCACCAGGACGCTCGGCTCGTCCACGACCTGGAGCAGGAACTCCAGCCGCCACCCCTCCTGGTCCGGTCCGCCCTGGTCGGGGGAGGCGAGCCGGAAGCAGGTCCGCACCAGCTCCGACTCTTCCGCCCGCCACGCCTCGACGGCGTTGACCAGGGCGTCGTCGTGCGGCGCCGACCCGGTGCCGGTGAGCGCCTTCAGCCACCGCCCCACGACACCGCGCCCGTCGACCTCGACGTCCCGCAGCCGGCCGCGGACCTCCTTGTCCACCACCGCGTCCAGCACGGCGTCGAGCGGGTCGTCGACCCCGTCCACCGCGCGGAACGCGGGCGGCATGGCGTCCCGCAACCGGGTCAGCCGCAGCCGTTCGGGCGCCGCCCGCCAGCGCGCGTCGCCACCGGGCACGACCCGGCCCCGCGCCACCAGGTCCCGGGCGAACGCGACCACCTCGGCCAGGTAGCGGGCCGACGCGCCGAGCCGGGCCTCGGGCAGCGCGTCGGGCACGTCGTCCACCCACACCACCGGCACCACCCAGGACCGCAGCCGCACCGCGCCCCGCCGCACCGGCGGCTTGGCCAGCGGGTCGCGCACCAGTTCCGGCGACTCGGCAGGGCCGGAGGCGTAGGAGGGGAGGCGGACCACCAGTTCGCCGTGCTTGCCGTCCACCAGGGCCGCGAGGTCCGCGCCGTCCACCGCGAACGGGTGCGGCACGGGCGACTTGGGCAGCCGCGAGCCGACCTTCACCGGGAGGCGGGCGTCCTCGGCCCAGACGGCCGTCCGCCCGTCGGGCGCGCACAGCCCGTGGAGCACCAACACGCTCCCGACTCTATGCGGTCCCCGACCAGCGCATTCGCCGGGACTGTCGGTGCTCGTCCGTACCCTCTGGGTCATGACGATCACCGCTATGGACGTGCGCAAGACCTTCAACGTCACGCAGGACACGAGGTACCGCTTCAATGGCTGGTTCCGCGACCGGACACCGCTGGTGGAGCGGGTGATGTCCCACGCCGCCACGGCGGTCCTGCGGGTCACGCCCGACGACGTCCGCTCGGCCTGTGCGAGCCTCCCGAGCGCCGACCGGCCCCCCGACGTGCCGGAGATCCGGCAGTGGCGGCCGGAGTTCCCGTTCACGCAGGTGGCGCACCACGTGGTGGAGCGGCTGGGCCGATTACCGGTCTGGGACGAGTTCCGGGAGTTCTGCGAGTCCGACGAGCCGACCAGGGCGATGCTGTGGACTCCGGCGGCGGAGGCGATCGCCTCGACCACCGACCGTGCGCTGGCGCGGGACGCCATGCGCCACAAGGTGGTCGGGGAGTTCGCGGACTTCCTGCGCTACCTGTCCGTGATCGCACACCTGCGTCAGTCGGACTTGGACGTGCGCGTGCACCCGTTGGCCGACTTGGTCTTCGACGTGGACGCCTGGGCGGAGCGCCTGATCCTCAACCCCCGCGGCGGCGCGCACCGCTCGGCCCGCCTCCTGATCCAGGCCATGCCGCCGTTCTTCTTCCACGACCTGGCGATCGCCGACCACGAACAGGTCGGCTGCGTCACCCTGCCCTCCCGCCACGACCTCGACCGAGCCGCGAGGAGTCTCCGCCGGATCCTGTACCCGGATGGTCCATGATTGACCGCGTGCCGAACCTCCCGACCACGGCCGACACCAGCCAGAGGATGAGCAGGCAGCGCTCCCGCGACACGGGGATCGAGGTGGCGCTGCGCAAGGAACTGCACCGCCTGGGCCTGCGCTACCGCGTGCACCAGCGCCCGATCAAGGCCGTGCGCCGGGAGGCGGACGTCGTCTTCGGCCCGGCGAAGGTCGCGGTGTTCGTGGACGGCTGCTTCTGGCACGGCTGCCCGGACCACGGCACGTGGCCCAAGCGCAACAGCGACTTCTGGCGCACCAAGATCGAGACCAACCAGGCCCGCGACGCCAACACCGACCACCTCCTGGCCGAAGCGGGCTGGCTAGCGGTACGCGTCTGGGAACACGAAGACCCCACCACCGCCGCCACCCGCATCCACACCGCCGTCGACACCCGCCGCCCCAAACGCCCCTGACCCCACCACGCCCAGCAATGTCGTACCCCGCTGGGACAATGGACATCGGGGGCCGGAGGCCGGCACCTTCGCCCGGAGGCCCGCACGGCCGCCCGGAGGCATGCGCCGCCGCCCGGAGGCAAGCACCTTCGGCCGGAGGCACGCACCGCCGCCCGGGAGGCCCGCACCGCCGCCCGGAGGCCCGCACCGCCGCCCGGAGGCCCGCACCGCCAGCCGGAGGCACGCGCCGCCGGCCGGTGGCGAGGACTACCAGCCGGAGGCCCGCACCGCCGGCCAGCCAGGCCGGCGTGTCGATGTCGCCGCGCCCACCAGGCCGGCTAGCCTGGCCACCGTGCTGTCCATGATCGACCTCTTCGCCGGCTGCGGCGGCATGACCTCCGGCTTCGCCGCGGCGGGCGGCTACCACCCGGTCATGGCGGTCGAGTGGGACCTGCACGCCGCCGCCACCTACGCGGCCAACTTCGGCGAGGACCACATGACCTGGTCCGACATCGCCGCCATCCCCAACCGCGCCATCCCCAAAGTGGACATCATCGTCGGCGGACCCCCGTGCCAGGGCTTCTCCAACCTCGGCAGCAAGGACGTCGACGACCCGCGCAACTCCCTGTGGCGCGAGTACCTGCGCTTCGTCCGCAAGGCCAAGCCCAAGGTCTTCGTCATCGAGAACGTCGACCGCTTCCTGACCTCCACCGAGTTCGCCCTCCTCCAAGCCGAGACCAAGGGCTACGAACTCAGCGCCGGCCTGCTCGTCGCCGCCGACTTCGGCGTGCCCCAACGCCGCCGCCGCGCCATCGTCATCGGCTCCCGCGTCGGCCGCATCCCGCTGCCCACCCCGACGCACCCGAAACCCCGCTGGCACACCGTCCGCGACGTCCTCACCGGCCTCCCGAACCGCCCCCGCACCACCGCGCTGCCGAACTCCCGCGTCGAGTTCTTCGGCGTCGAGCTGCCCGGCCGGCACAAGAGCCCGGACCTGCACATCGGCCGCAACCCGACCCCGCTGTCGGTCGAGCGCTACCGCCACATCCCGCCCGGCGGCGGCCGGTTCGACCTGCCCGACCACCTCCTGCCGCGCTGCTGGCGGGAGAAGAAGACCGGCACCACCGACGTCATGGGCCGGATGCGCTGGGACGAACCGTCCCTCACCATCCGCACCGAGTTCTACAAGCCCGAGAAGGGCCGCTACCTGCACCCCCAGCACGACCGCCCGATCACCCACCTGGAAGCCGCGCGCATCCAGTCCTTCCCGGACGACTTCGAGTGGTGCGGCACGAAGATCGAGGTGGCCCGCCAGATCGGCAACGCCGTCCCGCCGACCCTCGCCCGCGCCATCGCCAACCACCTCAAACCGCACCTGACCGGCGCCGCGGAAAAAACTTCCGACTGCCCCCTCTGCTGACACGCCTGGGTTTGTCGTACCCCCGTCGTACGTTGCCGAGCATGACGACGACCACGTACGAAACCCAGACCCGCATCGGCACCACCAACTACCGCCTGCGCGCGGCAGCCGACCCGGACCTGTTCCTGGAGTTGGCCGGCACCGACACGACCGGCGCGATGGTGGCCCAGGGCTCCCTCAGACTGCCCCTGGACGCCGGTGCCACGGTAGGCAAGCTCCTGGCCCAAGTCTTGGACGCCCTGGGCAGGCTAGGCGCACCGCCACCCCGTTCCCCACGCTCCCGCCCCGCCAACGCCAACCAACCCTGGACCGACGACCTGGACGCCCACCTCCGCGCCACTTGGCTCGACGCCACCCCCGACACCACGACCACCGACCTGATCCGAACCCTGGCCCGAACCCACGAACGCTCCGCCACCTCCATCCGCGCCCGCTTGGCGAGGATCGGCTGCGACCCGGACATCCCAGGCCGGTCCCTGTCCCCGGAGGCGGCGGCGGTCCTGGGAGTTCAGGGTCGGCATCAGGGCGTTCTCAGGGGAGAACCCGATTCGCCGGGGGAGGGAGTCGAGTGATGCTCGTGGTGACCGCGCACCATCGAGGAGGGGACCTCACGTGGAGATCACCGGCATCATCTCGGCCATCTTCATCGGCATCGCGATCGGCGGCCTGGGCCGCCTGGTCGTCCCGGGCAGGCAGCACATCTCCCTGCTGATGACGATGGTGGTGGGCATAGCGGCGGCTCTGGTGGGCACGTTCGCGGCGTCGATCATCGGCGTGGCCAACACGGACGGCATCGACTGGATCGAACTGGCCCTCCAGGTCGGCCTGGCCGGCGCAGGCGTAACAGCCCTCTCCAAGCGCTCCAAGGTCCGCCACTAACACCCCCTGAGGCCCCCACCGCGCTGGGCCGACCCACGTCGGCCCAGCGCACCCCACCACGCACAAACGCCGCCGACCTCACGCAGGTCGACCTCACGCCGCCGGCCTTACGCCAGCCGGCCTCACGCCGCCGACGTCACACCGGCTGGCCTCACGCCAACCGACGTCACACCAATTGGCCTCAGGAACGCCGGACGTCCAGGTCGGCGCGGTTCGCTGCTGCGCGGCCGGCCTGCCAGCCGGCCTCACTCCGAACGGGGGTGGACTTCGACACCGTGCTCGTGAACAAGGTGGTAAAAAGCTGGTCCACCGCCCGCTTCCGCTCCGCCAGCACGGGCAGCAGTCGGTCGTCGTCGGCCGGTGGTTCGTTCGCTGCCTTCAAGCGCTCGCCCACCCGGTGCGCGTAAGACAGCAAGAACGACTTCCGGTACGCCAACGACCGCGACTCGTCGCCCTTGCGCGCGCCATCGCCCGCCGCCACCATCGCGCGGGTCGCCTGGACCAGCAGGGACGCGGACAGGAGTTCCACGATCTCCAGGTCCAGTTCCTCGCCCACCAGCGCCACGAACCCCAGGTCATATACGACCGCTCGGCACCGGTTCGCCTCCGCCACCACGTGCACGATCTGCGCCTTGCCGTCGAAGTACCGCTTGTCCAGCCACACCCGCCTCGAGGCGGTGGTCGCGGCTTCGGTCGGCATCCGTTCCAGGGCGTGCCGCGTCACCAACTCCTGCGCCTTCGCCGACAACGCCTCCGCCTCCTCGGGGAACGCCGTCGACTCGGCCTTCGCCAACAACCCCCGCACCCGCTTGAGCACCTTCGGGTCCACGTGGTGGTGCGTGACGTCGGCCAGCGGCGTCCCGGGCGGCGGCACGATCCGGGGCACCGCCGGCAGCGGCATCAAAGCCGCAAGAGCCGCGACGACCACCGCCACGGCTTCGTCCAACACCTCGATGTGCCGAGCTGCCCACTGCGTCAGGTAAGGCTCAGACGGGTCCCACCACACGACCGCCCCAACATCACCAATCTGCTCCACCCACTCCGGGTGCAGCGACCGATACCCGGCCAGCGTCCGCACCACCGCGTCCACCACGATCGACTCGGCCCGCGGCTCCGCCTCCCGCCGCACGACCTCCACGACGTCGACCGGCAGCCACCCGTGCTCCCACAACCCGACCAGCACGCGGTCCAGGACGTCACGCGCCGCACCGTCCACATCGGCCGCGGGCACACCGCCGGTGCGCGGCAGCGGGGCACGCCGATGGGTCGCCGCCCGGAGGATCGCGTCGCGCAGGGTGTCCACGATCGGTGATTGTCCTCCCGCCGCGCGGTGTCGCTGCGCCCGGTGCGGCTGCGGACGTGCCAGCCTCGCGCGGTGAGCCGGAAGACGCGCACCCGCCCCCGGCGGCCGATCATGGTCGTCCACCGTCCACAGGGGACGCCACTGACCCTGGCCCAACGCCGCTTCCTGGACCGCTGCCGACCCTTGCTCCAACTAGCCGACCCACTCGACGCCGAACTGACGGTCAGCACCGCCGTGTCCGACATCACCGCCGACGAGGAGTTCTGGGCCGGCGTCATCGACCACGCCACCACCCGCCCCACCCGCCGCAACGACCGCCTGCTGCGCGTACTGGCCGCCATGCTCACCGGCCGCCCCCAAGAATGGGCCGCCAACGCAGTCCCCGCCGCACAACCGGCTCTGTCCACCGGCGACTCCTGGATCTGCGACCGCTCACTCGACGCCGGCTACCTGGCCCTCCTCTGCACGTACCGCTTCACCGAAGAGCACGCGATGGTCTTCCTGATCGACGAACTGACCGGCGGCGTAGTCCGAAAAGCCTTCGTAACCCGAAACATCACCACGGCCCACGCCAAACTCTCCGAACAAGGCCCCCTGCACCGCATCAACCCGGAAGCCGCCCACTGGCTCCTGGCCAGGTCCTTCCACCGCCTGGACCGCAACCCCACCCTGACCGTCGACGAGGAAGTCCACCGCACTCGCCTGCTCTCGGGCCGCCGCATCGCCCTGGCCTTCGGCTGAAGGAAGCCACTGGAAATTGTGACCTCAGCCACGAAGAAGACATAAACCCGCAAAAGCAAAAAGCCGGGCCGCGTAATGCGACCCGGCTTTCGGGAAGTGCGCCGCCAGGGACTCGAACCCCGAACCCGCTGATTAAGAGTCAGCTGCTCTGCCAGTTGAGCTAGCGGCGCTGGAGGGGCTTGGCCCTTCCGACGGGAGAAACATTAGCACAGCGTCCTACGCGGTTCCCAATCGCCTGGTCAGGGGCGGTGTGCGTGCCCTCGGTCCAAGGGGAACTTCGCGGGGGTAACGATCCGGCATCTCGGGCAACAACGTCAACCCTCCAAGCGTCACCTTGTGTGGGGACACCCGATGGGGTGTGTCGTGAGGGGAAGAGAGGCAACGGGGATGTCGGTGCGCCGGGGGACGCTGAGAGCGTTGGCGATGGGGCTGGTCGCCTTGGTCGCGGTCGGGTGTACGGCCAGTGGGGCTGCCGAGAGTCCTTCGACCGGGTCCAGTACCGCCACTACGACCACAACGCCGCCGAAGCCCGTGTCCCTGAGCACCGGGCCTGTGGACCAGGCCGTCGACGTGGCGCCCGGGTTGCCGGTTGTCGCCACCGCCACTGACGGGAAGCTCACCCAGGTCGCCCTGACCAACCCCGAGGGCAAGGCGGTCGCCGGGCAGCTCTCGCCGGACGGTCTCCAGTGGGTCAACACCGAGCCCCTCGGGTACGGCAAGAGCTACACGCTCGCCGTGACCGGCCAGGGTGCGGACGGCAAGACCGCCACCAAGACCTCCACCTTCACCACCGTCAAGCCGCGCACGCTGACCTTCCTGTCGATCTACCCCCTCGACGGCTGGACCGTCGGCGTCGGCCAGCCCCTCTCGTTCTCCTTCGACGAGCCGATCGCGGACAAGGTCGCGGCCGAGGCGATGATCGGCATCACCACCGAGCCCAAGGTGGACGGCGCGTTCTACTGGTTCGACGAGAAGACCGTGCACTGGCGCCCGCAGCACTACTGGGCACCCGGCACCAAGATCACCGTCAACGCCAAGGTCTACGGCAAGCACCTCGGCAACGGCGTCTACGGCGAAGAGGACCGCGCGGCCACGGTCACCATCGGCGACTCGATCGTCCACGAGGCCGACGGCGGCACCCACCAGGTCGTCACCAAGATCAACGGCCAGGTCGCGCGCACCATGCCCACCTCGATGGGCAACGCCGAGAACGCCACCCCCACGGGCACCTACGTGCTCATGGAGAAGCACGCCGACATCGTCATGGACTCCCGCACCTACGGCCTGGCCCTGGACGCGGGCGGCTACGTCACCGACGTGAAGTGGGCGACCCGCATGTCCCACAGCGGCATCTTCTTCCACAGCGCCCCCTGGTCCATCGCCGACCAGGGCAACCGCAACGTCAGCCACGGCTGCCTCAACCTGTCGCCGGACAACGCGCGCTGGGTCTACGACATCTCCCAGCCCGGTGACATCGTGATCGTCACCAACTCGGGCGGACCGGCGCTGGAGCCCACCGACGGCTTCGGCGACTGGCAGATCCCGTGGGAGCAGTGGGTCACCGGCGGGAACCGCTAAGACCGCTAAAAGCGCACCTCAGAGGTCTTTCACACGACCCGCCGCCACTTCCAGGCGGCGGGTCGTGCGCACTGCGTCCAACATGCGCCGGTCGTGGGTGACCAAGAGCAGGGTGCCGGTGTAGGTGTCCAGGGCCTGTTCCAGCTGCTCGATCGCGGCCAGGTCGAGGTGGTTCGTCGGCTCGTCCAGCACCAGCAGGTTCACGCCCCGGCCCTGGAGCAGCGCCAGCGCCGCACGGGTGCGCTCGCCGGGCGACAGGGACGCAGCCGGCCGCAGCACGTGCGCCGCCTTGAGCCCGAACTTCGCCAACAGCGTGCGGACGTCGGCCGGGGCCATGTCCGGCACCGCCGCCCCGAACGCGTCCACCAGGGCCTCGTCGCCCAGGAACAACCCCCGCGCCTGGTCGATCTCGCCGACCACCACGCCCGGCCCGAGAGACGACGTGCCCTCCGCGAGCTCGACGCGGCCCAGCAGGGCGGCCAGCAGCGTGGACTTGCCGGCCCCGTTGGCGCCGGTGATGGCCACCCGGTCCGCCCAGTCGATCTGGAGGTCCACCGGGCCGAGGGTGAAGTCGCCGCGCGCCACCACGGCCCCGCGCAGCACCGCGACCACGGCACCGGCTCGCGGGGCGGCGGCGATCTCCATCCGCAGCTCCCACTCCTTGCGCGGCTCCTCCACGACGTCCAGGCGCTCGATGAGCCGTTCGGTCTGCCGGGCCTTGGACGCCTGCTTCTCGGTCGCCTCGGTGCGGAACTTGCGGCCGGCCTTGTCGTTGTCACCGGCCTTGCGCCGCGCGTTCTTGACGCCCTTCTCCATCCATGCCCGCTGCGCCCGCGCCCGCTCCTCCAGGGACTGGCGGGTGGAGGCGTACTCCTCGTAGTCCTCGCGGGCGTGCCGGCGGGCGATCTCGCGCTCCTCCAGGTACGCCTCGTAGCCGCCGCCGTAGGTGCGGACCTGCTGCTGCGCGAGGTCCAGTTCGACCACCCGGGTCACCGTGCGGGCCAGGAACTCGCGGTCGTGGGACACCACCACGGTCCCCGCGCGCAGGCCCGTGACGAACGCCTCCAGCCGGGCCAGGCCGTCGAGGTCCAGGTCGTTGGTCGGCTCGTCGAGCAGGAAGACGTCGTACCGGCTCAGCAGCAGCGACGCCATGCCCGCGCGGGCCGCCTGGCCGCCGGACAGCGACGTCATGGGCTGGTCGAGGCTCATGGTGAACCCGAGGTCCGCGGCGACCTCCTCGGCCCGTTCCGGCAGGTCCGCGCCGCCCAGCGCGAGCCACCGCTCCAGCGCCTCGGAGTACCCCTCGTCGACGCCCTCGGACAGCGCCTCCGTCGCCCGGTCCAGCTCGGCCTGCGCGGCGGTGACGCCGGTGCGGCGGGCCAGGAAGTCGCGGACCGTCTCGCCGGGCCGGCGCTCGGGCTCCTGCGGCAGGTGACCGACCGTCGCGCTGGTGGGGGAGAGGCGGATCACACCTTCTTCGGCCGGCAGCAGGCCCGCGAGCGTGCGCAGGAGGGTCGACTTGCCGGCCCCGTTCACCCCGACCAGGCCGACGACGTCGCCGGGCGCGACGACCAGGTCCAGGTCGGAGAACAGCACGCGGTCACCGTGACCCGCGGCGAGACCTTTCGCGACGAGAGTGGCGCTCACTGGGACTGAACTCCTCGAATGAGAAAAACGCCCCCGGGCCGGGTGGCCAGGGGGCGTTTCGCTTGGGGTGAGTGACGGGACTTGAACCCGCGACACCTGGGATCACAACCCAGTGCTCTGCCAGCTGAGCTACACCCACCAAGACCGGTCGACCCGGCGGCATGAAGCATACAGTGCCCTACCGCCGGGACTGAAATCGACCCTATTTCCCGGGGTCGGAACCGGCGGCGCGGTCGGCGGCCAGCAGTTCGGCCGCCACGGCCTGCGCCTGCTCGGTCGACGGGCCGGGCTGCGGCACGAACGCCGTCCGCCGGTAGTAGGCCAGCTCCCGGATGGACTCGCGGATGTCCGCCAGCGCCCGGTGCGCCAGGCCCTTCTCCGGCTGCGCGTAGTAGATGCGCGGGTACCAGCGCCGGGCCAGCTCCTTGATCGAGGACACGTCGACCATCCGGTAGTGCAGGTGGGCGTCCAGCTCGGGCATGTCCCGGGCGATGAACCCGCGGTCGGTGGCGATCGAGTTGCCCGCCAGCGGGGCGGTGCGCGGGTCCGGGACCCACTCCTTGATGTAGGCGAGCACCTGCGCCTCGGCGTCGGCCAGCGTCACGGTGGAGCGGCGGACCTCCTCGGTCAGGCCCGACTTGGCGTGCATCGCCATCACGACTTCCGGCATCGAGTCCAGCGCGGTGTCGTCGGCGTGGATCACCACGTCCACGCCTTCGCCGAGCACGTTGAGCTCCGCGTCGGTCACCAGCGCCGCGATCTCGATGAGGGCGTCCTTGCCCAGGTCGAGCCCGGTCATCTCGCAGTCGATCCACACCAAGCGATCCATCACCCGAGCGAGCCTAGTCGTCGGGTCGTCGGACGCCGCGATCGCTTCGAGTGGCGGGACCTACCAATCTCATTACGCTCGCTGCAATGACGGCTCAGAGCGAGATCGCCGCTGGTTACGCCGCGGCGGGCGCGGCCATCGAACTCGGGGCCGTGCTGGTCGACGGCGCGGTCGAGCCCACGGCCCGCGTCCGCGTCCCGCTGGCCACCCTGAACCGGCACGGCCTGGTCGCGGGCGCCACCGGCACCGGCAAGACCAAGACGTTGCAGCTGGTCGCGGAGCAGCTGTCGGCGGCGGGCGTGCCGGTGGTCATGGCGGACGTGAAGGGCGACCTGTCCGGGCTGTCCCGGGAGGGCGCGGCCGACGACCGGATCACCACGCGGGCGGCCGAGACGGGCGACGACTGGCAGCCGGCCGCGTTCCCCGTGCAGTTCCTGTCGCTGGGCACGGGCGGCGCGGGCGTGCCGGTGCGGGCGACGATCACCAGCTTCGGGCCGATCCTGCTGTCGAAGGTGCTGGGCCTCAACGACACGCAGGAGTCGACGCTGGGCCTGGTCTTCCACTGGGCCGACCAGCGCGGCCTGCCCCTGCTGGACCTCAAGGACCTGCGGTCGGTGATCACGCACCTGACCTCCGACGAGGGCAAGGCGGACCTCAAGGGCCTCGGCGGGGTGTCGTCGGCGACGGCGGGGGTGATCCTGCGGTCGCTGGTGAACCTGGAGGCGCAGGGCGGCGACACGTTCTTCGGCGAGCCCGAGCTGGACCCGCGCGACCTGATGCGGGTGTCCTCCGACGGCCGCGGCGTGGTGTCGCTGCTGGAACTGGCGGAGTTGCAGGCGCGGCCGGCGTTGTTCTCGACGTTCCTGATGTGGTTGCTGGCGGAGCTGTTCCAGGAGCTGCCCGAGGAAGGGGACCTGGACAAGCCGAAGCTCGTGTTCTTCTTCGACGAGGCGCACTTGCTGTTCGCGGACGCGTCGAAGGCTTTCCTGGAGCAGATCACGCAGACGGTGAAGCTGATCCGGTCCAAGGGGGTTGGCGTGTTCTTCTGCACGCAGCTGCCGACCGATGTGCCGAACTCCGTGCTGTCGCAGTTGGGTGCTCGGGTGCAGCACGCCTTGCGGGCGTTCACGCCGGAGGACCAGGCGGCGCTGGCGAAGACGGTGAAGACGTACCCGACGTCGGCGCACTACGACTTGGAGAAGGCGTTGACTTCGCTGGGGATCGGGGAGGCGGTGGTGACCGTGCTGAGCGAGAAGGGCGCGCCTACTCCTGTTGCGTGGACCCGACTTCGTCCTCCTCGGTCCTTGATGGACACTGTCGGCGCGGACGCGATCAAGGCGGCGGCTGCGGCGTCCGAACTGCACGGGAAGTACGCCGAGACGGTGGACCGCGAGTCGGCTTACGAGAAGCTGGCGGCGAAGGTCGCGCCTCCCGCCGAAGCGCCTGCCGAGCCGCAGGAAGCCCAGCGGGAGGAGCCCGGCGTGGTGGAGAAGGTGCTGGGCAACTCGGCGGTGAAGTCCTTCCTGCGCTCGGCCGCCAGCGCCTTGGGCCGCGAGATCACCCGCGGCCTCTTCGGCACCGCCCGCAAGCGCCGCTAGTCCACGTGAAAACCACGTGCGCCACACGTCAGACTGTGGTCATGGCTAAGCGGAAGGTAACGCTCCAGTTGGACGAGGAAGTCATCCAGCTGGCCGAGGTCGCGGCTGCGCGCAGGAACACGTCGGTGAGCGCGTTGCTGGCGGAGCAGGTGCGCGCACTTGTCGACGAGAACGAGCGCTACCTGATGGCGAGGATGCGGGCGCTGGATGCGCTGGACAACGCCACCAGTCGCGGTGGGACCACCTGGACCCGGGAGGAGCTGTACGACCGGTGATCGACTCAGCCTCCCGTCACACCGGCTGAGGCGTGAGTGGCTCCGGGGTCTTGCGGCGGACCTTCATGGACAGGAATGCCGCGCCGATGCTCAGTGCTCCGGCCGCGTACCAGGCCGGGTGGTAGTTGCCGAAGTGGTCGCGGGTGAGGCCGGCGGCGGTGGCGGCGATGGCTGCGCCCAACTGGTGCGAGGCGAAGATCCAACCGAAGACGACCGGTGCCGAAGCGCCGAAGACCTCGCGGCACAACGCCACGGTCGGGGGCACGGTGGCGACCCAGTCCAGGCCGTAGAAGATGATGAACACCAGCATGCTCGGGTGCACGGACTCGTGGAACAGTTGCGGCAGCACGAGCAGGGACAGGCCGCGCAGCACGTAGTACGCCGCGAGCAGGATCCGTGAGTCGACGCGGTCGGTGAGCCAGCCGGACAGGATCGTCCCGGCGATGTCGAAGATGCCGACCAGCGCCAGCAGGCCCGCGGCGGTCGTGGTGGGCATGCCGTGGTCGTGGGCGGCGGGGATGAAGTGGGTGCCGACCAGGCCGTTGGTGGTGGCGCCGCAGATCGCGAAACCGCCCGCCAGGAACCAGAACGGGCCGGTGCGGGCCGCCGACGTCAGCGCGCCGATCGCACGGCGGGCCGCGCCGGTCGCCTTCTCCGGCCGGGGCACGACCTCGGTGCCCCCGTAGAGCGGCACGCCCAGGTCCGCCGGGTACTCGCGCAGCAGGAACCACACCAGCGGCACCACGGCCAGCGCCGCCACCGACACCATGATCGACGCCGACCGCCAGCCCGACGACTCCGACAGGTGCGCCACCGCGGGCAGGAACACCAGCTGCCCGGTCGCGCCGCCCGCGGTCAGGACACCGGTCACCAGGCCCCGGTGCTTGATGAACCACCGGCCGGTGATGGTGGCGACGAACGCCAGCGCCATCGACCCCGTGCCCAGCCCGACCAGCACGCCCCAGAACAGCACCAGCTGCCACGCGGTGGTCATGAACACCGTCAGTCCGCTGCCGATCGCCACCATGACCAGCGCGAACGCCACCACCCGCCGCACGCCGAAGCGTTCCATCAGGGCGGCGGCGAACGGCGCGGTCACCCCGAACAGCACCAGGTTCACCGACACGGCCAGGCCGATCAGGCCCGTGGACCAGCCGAACTCCTCCTGGAGCGGTTCGATCAACGCGCCCGGGGTCGCGCGGAAGGCAGCCGCCCCCACGAGTGCCACGAAGGACACCCCGGCAACCACCCAAGCCCAGTTCTGGGTTCTCCCAGTCACGTTCATCCCAGTCACGCGGACAGCTTCCATGATCGGCCGCCCGCACGGAAGTGGCCGAGCAGCCATTGTGTGAAAGAATCCGGCCATGCACCGCCACGAGGTCGCCGTGCTCGCGCTGGACGAGGTCGTGGGCTTCGACCTGGGCACACCGCCGCAGGTCTTCAACGCGGCCCGGGACGAGGACGACCGGCGCTTCTACCGGGTGCGGATCTGCACGCCGGGTGGCCGGCCCGTGCACAGCTCGTCGGGGTTCACGGTCACCCCGGACCACGGCCTGGAGCTGCTCACCGAGGTGGCCACGGTCGTCGTGTCCGGCGTGAACCCCAGCTCCGAGGTGCTCGACGGCGTCGTGGACCCGGAGGTGTGCGCGGCGCTGCGGGCGGCCTCGGCGCGCGGGGCCCGGGTGATGTCGACGTGCACGGGCGCGTTCGTGCTGGCGGCGGCCGGTCTGCTGGACGGGCGCAGGGCCACGACGCACTGGATGCACGCCGACCGGTTCCGCGCGCTGTACCCGCTGGTCGACCTCAACCCGGAGGTCCTCTTCGTGGACGACGGGGACGTGCTGACCTCGGCCGGCGTCGGCTCCGGGATCGACCTGTGCCTGCACGTGGTGCGCGAGGACCACGGGACCGAGATCGCCAACCTCGCCGCGCGGCGCTGTGTCGTGCCCCCGTGGCGGCCCGGTGGTCAGGCGCAGTTCATCGTGCGCCCGGTGCCGGACGTCGCCGACGCCTCCACGGCCCCCGCGCGGGCCTGGGCGCTGGAGCACCTGGCGGACCCGCTGGAACTGCGGGTGCTGGCGGAGCGGGCGCGGATGAGCGTGCGGACGTTCACCCGGCGGTTCCGGGAGGAGACCGGGGTGTCGCCCGGGAAGTGGATCACCGAGCGGCGGGTCGAGCTGGCGCGGCACCTGCTGGAGACGACGGACCTGGGGGTGGACCAGGTGGCGCGGCACTCCGGGTTCGGCACCGGCGCGGCGCTGCGCCAGCAGATGGGCGCCCTGCTGGGGGTGTCGCCCAGCGCCTACCGGTCCACCTTCCGGTCAGCCTGAGTCGCGTTCCAGGAACGGCCGCAGCAGGTCCGGCACGGCCTCGTCGGCCAGGGCCAGGCCATCGGTCTCCGCCACGTCCACCACGGGGTAGGCGCCGTCGCCGGCCGCCGTGGTGGCGGAGATGGTGACCAGGCCCGAGCGGCGTTGGAAGAACGACCGCGAGATCCGCCAGCCGATGATGCCGGTGCGTTGCAGCGCCACGGTTTCCCGGATGAGCGAGCCCTGCCGGGCCAGCAGGTAGCGGTCGGTCAGGGCGTGGCCCAGCGAGCGGTAGCGGTCCCAACCCAGCAGCGCCGACAGCGGGAGCAGGGTCAGGGGAACCCACGCCCACGGCGGTGCCAGGTAGGCCAGGACCGCGGCCACGACCAGCAGCGGCACGACCGCGCGGACCAAGCGGCGGCGCAGTGCGGCCAGGGGGTGGCGGCGCAGGGGTGTCCGGGTCGGCGGGGTCTCCTGGCGCAGGACCAGGCCCGAGACGCGGTGGGCCTCCGTGATGGGGGCCGGCGGGAGCAGGAGGTTGCTCTCGCCCTTGCGGCCCAGACCGGTGGTCACGGTCTTCGCGTGGGCGCCACGACCCGCGCGCAGCAGCAGGGGTTCCTCGACCTCGACACCGCGAAGTCGTTGCTCGGCAACCGAAACGGACCTCGTGGTGAGCAGACCCCGTTGCACGCGAACGGTGTCGTCGGGCTCGCGGGTCAGCCGGTAACCCCAGAACTGCACGAGGTAGACCAGCACCGAGCCGACACCGGCGATCACCACGACCGCGCCGGCGAACAGGGACACCGTCAGCCACAAGGGCTGCTCGACCACCCAGTGCGCGGCCTCGGTGAGCGGGCCGAGCACCTCGACGTCCAGCTCGCGCGCGTAGTTGGTGACCAGGCCGAACAACGCGCCGACCGCGACCAGTCCGGACAGGGTGAGGGGCGCGTAGCGCAGCCAACGGGTGTCCAAAGCGGACAGAACCGTGCCGGGGCGCTCATCCGGCTGGGCGGAGTCGGTGGGGGCGGCGGTGCGGGTGAGGAGGAGGACGCGCAGGCGTTCGGCCTCGGCCGACGACACGGCGTCCAGGGTCAGGCCGTCCTCGCCGGGTTGGTCGCGCTGCCCGGTGCCGACGCGGATCGCGGACAGGCCGAACAGGCGGTGGCCGAGCTTCGCGGTCAGGTCGACGGTCCTGATCCGCTCGCGCGGCACGGCCAAGCGTTTGCGCACGAACAGGCCGGTGTGCAGCTCGACCTGGTCGGCGGTGATCCGGTAGCGGGTGGTGACCCAGCGCAACAGGCCCAGCAGCACGATGGCGACGATGACGCCGACGCTGGCCAGGACGCGCCACGTCTCGCCCCGGCCGAGCACGAGGAGGCCGAGGAAGACCGGGACCAGGTTGATGATCTCGTTGAGGGGGCGGACGACGAGCATCCGCACGTCCAGCCGGTGCCAGTCGACGACCGGGGCCGGGGGTTCCGGGGCCGGCGGGAGGTCGAGCGGGGAGGCCGGGTGGTCCGGGTAGTCCTGCGGCGAGGCCGGGCGGTCGGGCGGCGAGGTGGTCATGTCGCGTCGCCCGGGGTGGCCTGGGTGGTGGTCGTGAGCTCGTCGGCCAGGCGGACGGCCTCGTCGTGGTCCAAGCCCTCGATGTGCACCGGGCCGGCGGCCGACGCCGTGGTCACGGTCACCGTCGACAGGCCCAGGAGCTGCTGCAACGGGCCGCGCTTGGTGTCGACGGTCTGGATGCGGGACACCGGCGCGATGCGCCACTCCTGGTTGAGCCACCCGGCCAGCGTGTAGACCGCGTCCGGCGTGGCCTCCCAGCGGTGCACCCGGTACCGCCACCGCGGCATGACCAGGGTGTGCGCGACACCCACGACCAGGGTCGCGACCACCGCCGTGACCTGCCACGGGCTGCGGCTGAACACCAGCGCGACCAGCTGCGGGACCAGCAGCACCGTCCAGCCGATCACGGCGTGCAGGGTCCAGAGGGTGATCGACTTGCGGCTCACCCTGTGCCGCGGCGCGCGCAGGCGCAGCTGATCGGTGCTCACGAGTCCACTGTGCCCCAAGGCCGGCCCCGCGTGGTCACGGACCCGGCCTCGAGACGTGCCGCGAGGCCGCCGTCGGCTTGTCGCGCCGCCTTTCCCGACGATCACGCTTTTCGATCGGCGGGAAACGCGGCGCGATGAGCCGACTTCCGGGCGGCCGAGCCGCGCGCCGGAGGCGCGCCATCCAACGCCGCTTACGGCTGCACGTACGGCGGCGTGAAGATCTCCGTGGCCGTGCTCGAGCCCTGCACCTCGGCGATCGCCGGCGCGGCGAGCACCGCCCCGAGGCCCGCGCACAGCGCGGCCACGGCGAGGATTCTGCGGATCGCGTTCACAACCATCGTCTAGCTCCGTTCGATCGGTAGCGGCCTGGACTGGAGGGGGTTGGCCGTACGGCCGGCGCGGCGGGGCCGGTTCCGCCTGATCGACCGGCCGCACCCGCACGGCCGGAGGGCGCCCGGCACCGCGGCGCACGGGTCTGGTCCGCGGGGCCCCACTGCCCACCGACCAACCGCATCGCACTACCGCCGCTTCGCCAGGGGACGCAGGGAGAAGCGTCCAAGCGGAGCATGGCACAGAGGTGTCGTGCGGCTCATCACCCAGTTCTGTCGCAGCGGAATAGGCAAATCCCCCAAGCGCGGTGGTGCGTTCGTCGTGAACATCCCACCATTGGCGGCACCGCTCGGCCATCCCGGTCACGACGGAGTCGGGATGTGTTCTCAGCCACTGCCGCCGTCGCCCGCGTCCACCCACCACACGGCCGCGCCCGCGCGGTCCCGCACACCGAGGGTCCGGTAGATCCGCTGGAGGTGGTTCTGCACGGTCTTGGGGGACAGCCCGAGGTCCGCGGCGATGGCGGTGGTGCTCTCGCCGGCGGCGACCCGGCGGAGCACTTCGATGCCCCGTTTGGTCAGGCCCGCGTCCAACGCCCGGGCGATGCGCCGGCTGACCTGTTCGGCGGTGGAGGTGGCGCGCAGCGGCTCCCGCCGGTCCGGTCGGCGGGCCACGGTGGCCTCCCGGCGCGGCTCGAACCGCTGGTGCGCCAACTGCTCGACCAGCCGCGCGGACAGGTCGTGCTCGCGCATCCGCAACAGGTCCCGACCCTCCTGGAGTTCCCACAGCCGGTACTGCTCCAGCTGGGCGCGGGCGTGCCGCAGGGCCGCGTCGAGGCGGCCGGTGCGCTCGTGGGCGGCGCTGAGCGCGCCGTGCGCCCGCACCGCCACCTCGCGGGCCAGGCATCCCATCGCCAGCTCGGCGGCCTGGGCGAGCTGCCGGACCTCGTCGGCGTTGCGACCCCGTGCCCCGTTGACCCGGGCACGGGCCATGAGCAGTTCGGCCTTGAGCGCCGGCCGGTCGTGCCCGGCGAGCAGCTGGTCGGCGCGGCGGCACGCCCGCAGCGCCCGGTCGACGTCGCCGAGGTCCAAGCGGACGTGGGCCAGCAGCAGGATGACCCGGGCCAGGCGGATCGGGTCGTCCAGCGGCTTCCACTTCTCCCGCACCTGGCCGCACAGGGCCTCGGCGCGGCGCAGCTTGCGCAGGCACGGTTCGCCGTCCGAGCTGCACCGCGCGGCGTCGGAGCGGGTCATGCAGTGCTCGTGGTACTGGGTGCGCATGAGCGCGGCCTGCTCGAACAGGATCGAGCCGACCAGTTCGTGGTCGCCGGTCAGCTCGGCCAGGCCCAGCGCCCGGGACAGCGAGTGCATCGAGCGCTCCCGCGAGTCCAGGCGCAGCTCGACCACGGCCTGGGCGTAGCTGCACCACGCCTGGAGCTGGGTGTGGCGGTTGGCGGAGGCGATCTGGCGGATCCGGTCGATGGTGTCCAGCGCGCCGGGCAGCAGGCCGCGCTTGCCCAGCGCGATGGACTGGGTGAGCACGGCGAACGCCACGCCCTCCGCGTCGTCCAGCCACGAGAAGGCGGCCACGGCCTTCTCCGCGGCTTCCATTGCGTCGCCGGGGCGGCCCTCGTCCAGGGCGCGGCGGGCTTCGCGCAGGTTGGCCAGGGCGCCGGCGCGCGGGTCCGCCGGGCGGGCGGCACGCCGGTGCGCCGGGTCCGGGGTCAGGTCGTCCGGGTGGTCGTCCGGGGTGTGGTCGTCCGGGGTGTGGATGGGCACCGCTTCGGGCGTCGCGTCGTTGCGTGGCACGGGAATCATCGGGTTCGCTCGCCCCCCGACGGGCAGGATACTCACTTCAGCTCGCGCTTCAGCACCTTCCCGGTCGCGTTGCGGGGCAGGGCGTCGAGGAACACCACCTCGCGCGGCACCGAGAACTTGGCCAGGTTCTCCCGCACGTGCTCGCGCACGGCCTCGGCGTCCAGCGCGCCGGGCTCGTCGCACACCACGTACGCCGCCAGCCGCTGGCCGAACTGGTTGTCCGGCACGCCCACGACGGCCACCTCGCGCACGCCCTTGAGACCGGCGAGCAGGTCCTCCACCTCGCGCGGGTACACGTTCTCGCCGCCGGAGACGATCATCTCGTCGTCCCGTCCGGCGACGAACAGCAGACCGGAGCCATTGCGGTAGCCGACGTCACCGGTGGACATCAGGCCGTCGCGGACCTCCTTGCCGCTGCCGTTGGTGTAGCCGTCGAACAGCATGTCGTTGGTGACGAAGATCCGGCCGGTCGCGCCCGGCGGCACGGGACGGCCCTCGTCGTCGAGGATCTCCACGCGGGTGCCGTGCGGCGGCAGGCCGGCGGTGTCGGGGTGGCGGGCCAGTTCGTCGGGCCGGGCGATGCTGACCCACGAGACTTCCGTCGACCCGTACAGGTTGTAGAGGACGGGACCGAGCTCCTCCAGGCACCGCTTGGCGACCGGCGGCGGCAGCGCCGAGCCGCTGGACGCCACGACCCGCAGGTGCGGCAGGTGGGCGCGGTGGTCGAGTTCGAGGATGCGTTGCAGCATCACGGGAACGACGAACAAGGCGTCCGCGCGCTGGGTGCGAGCGTCGGCGAGCGTCGTGGCCGGGTCGAACCTGCGCCGCAGCACGAAGGTCGTGCCCAGCACGAGACCGATCTGGAACGCGGCCAGCCCCCAGGTGTGGAACAGCGGCGCGGGCACGACGAACCGGTCGCCCGCCTTGAGCGGGATGCGCGAGAGCAGCGCGGCGGCCGGCATGAGACTGGCCGGTTCGGGCCGCTTGGCGCCCTTGGGCGCGCCGGTGGTGCCCGAGGTGAGCACGATCAGCCGGCCGCGCGGTGGCCGCCGGGGCAGCGGGGTGGCCGGGGAGCCGGCGATGAGCTCGTCGAGCGTGCGGCTCTTGGTGGGGCTGTCCACCCACGCGATGACGCGGCGGACCTTGCGCGGTGCGTTGGCCAGCAGGTCGCGGAACTCGGTGTCCGCCACGACGACCGACACGTCCTGCTCGCGCAGCACGGTCGCGATCTGGCCGGCGCTCAGGCCGGTGTTGAGCAGGACGACGTCCGCGCCGATCTTCACGCACGCGGTGGTGGTCTCGATGAACCCCCGGTGGTTGCGGCACAGCACCGCGACCTTGGTGCCGGCGGTGACGCCGAGGTCGCGCAGGCCGTGCGCCAGGCGGGTGGTGCGCTCGTCGACCTCCTTGTAGGACAACGAACCCAGGTCGTCGACGATCGCCGGCCGGTCCGGGTGACGGGCGGCGCCGATGGCGAACCCGGACGCGATGGTGATGTCCCACTGGAGGTAGGCGTCGAGGACCTTCAGCAGTTTCAGGGGGTTCATCGGCCGCACGACCCCGGCCTTGACCAGGACCAGCAGCGCGCGGGCCGCGCCCGCGACCCGGTTCACCGCAGTGCCCGCAGGGTCAGGCGCGTCACGCCGCCGGCCACGGCGGCCAGCGGTGACGTGCGTTCGCTTCGTTCCGGCATGCGTTCCGGCATCGCGCGGTATCCCAAGTGCACCAACGACCTCATCGTCTTCGGGGCGACCTTCCGGGCCAGTTCGACCAGGACGCCGAGTGGCAGGTTCACTTCCTCGGGGCGGCGTTCGAGCGCGCGCACGACCCACTGTGCCGCACGTTCCGGGGTGGCGGCGGGGAACGCGTCGTACACCTTCGAGGGTCCGATCATCGGCGTGCGCACCAGCGGCATCCGGACCGAGGTGAAGGTGACGCCGTCCGAGACCGTTTCACTGGCCGCGACCCGGCTGAACGCGTCCAGCGCGGATTTCGAGGCGAGGTAGGCGGAGAAGCGCGGGGTGTTGATCTGCACGCCCATGCTGGAGATGTTCACGACGTGCCCGAACCGGCGCTCCCTCATGTGGGGGAGGAGGCCGAGGATCAGGCGCAGCGGGGCGAAGTAGTTCAACGCCATCGTGCGCTCGTAGTCGTGCAGGCGGTCGACGCTGAGGTGCACGGACCGGCGGATCGAGCGGCCCGCGTTGTTGACCAGCATGTCGATGCCGTCGTGGTCGGCCAGCACCCGTTTGAGGAGGGCGTCCACGGCTTCGGCGTCGGTCAGGTCGCACGGGTAGGTGTGCGCGGTGCCGCCGTCCTGGCGGATCTGGTCGGCGACCTGGTCGAGTTCCTCCGCGCGGCGGGCGACGAGCAGGACGGTGGCTTGCTTTTTGGCGACGGCGAGGGCGGTCGCCCGACCGATGCCCGAGGACGCGCCCGTGATCAGGACCGTGCGGCCGGCCAGCCCGTGCTTGCGCGCGGCGCGCAGCGGGTCGAGGTGGTCCTGCCAGTAGCGCCAGAGGACGTCGGCGTAGGTGTGCAGGGGCGGGGGTTCGAGGCCGGTGACGGTTCTGGTGGTCGTGGAGTCGAAGGTGGCGTGGAGGGCGAGGTGGGGGAGGACCTGCGGCGGGATGCCCAGCTCGGTGAGGGTGCCGGTGAGGATCGCGCTGGTCGGGGCGGTGGGGAGGGGGAGGGGCGGCCAGGCGGCGCGGACCTTCGGGGCTCCGGCGGGGGTGGCGAGGGCGTTGTAGACGTCGGTGAGGGAGGTGTTGTCGGAGGTGAGGTGGAACGTGCTGTGGTCCGGGACGTCGGCGTGGATGAGGTGGTCGAGGGCTGTGACGACGTAGTCGACCGGGACGATGTTGGTCGCTCCGAAGTGCGGGGCGATGAGGGGGAGGTGGGTGGGGAGTTTGGCGAGTGCGGCGATGGCGGGGAAGAAGTAGTACGGGCCGTCGACCTTGTCGATCTCGCCGGTGGTGGAGTCGCCGACCACTGCTGATGGGCGGTAGATGCGCCAGGGGGTTGTTTGGTCGGCGCGGATGAGTTTTTCGGCCTCGAACTTGGTGCGGTGGTAGGGGGAGGGGTGGTGCTGGCCGAGGTCGAAGTCGTCCTCGTGGAAGGTGCCGCGGTAGTCGCCGGCTACGGCGATGGAGGAGACGTGGTGCAGGACTGCCTGGTGGGCGCGGGCGAAGTCGAGGATGTGTCGGGTGCCGGTGACGTTGGTTTGGTGCTGGATGTCGTCGGGAGCGGTGAGGTTGTAGATCGCGGCCAGGTGGACGACGTGGTCGATCGGGTGCGTGTGTTTCTCGATGGGGGCGGTGAGGTCGCCTGGGACGACGGTGAGCTTGTCGTGCTTCGCGACCCGGTCCGCCGACTGCGGCCGGACCAGGGCGAACACGTGGTCGCAGTCGGGCCGCGCCAGAAGCCTCTCGACCAGGCGGCGACCGATGAAGCCGGTTGCGCCGGTCACGAAGTAGGTGCTCACGGCTCGATACTGGCACTACCTACCCGCGAGTAGGAAGAGTGCGTGCCGAAAATGTCGGTGGTCGGTGGGAGAATGGTCACCGGGGGGCGGCGGCCGGCCGTTGACCGTTTCCGAAGGCGCTGAGCTGCGGGTTTGGCGTCGGGGCTGGGCGTGCGGCTGCGCTGAGGCGCACGGAAGCGTACGAGATCGGGCAGGGTGCGCAGACCACGGGAACGGCCTGCGCGGCACAGTTCCCGGTGTGTGTTGGTGAGATCCCCGGTCGGCGGGCTCAGTTTTCCGGTGGAACGGACGCGGTGACGACCGCGTCGCGCAGAGCTGCCCGCAGGCGGCCCACTTCCAGAGGGGTCAGGACGGCCGCCTCGCCCGGCGGCACGGTGACCACCACGTGCCCCTGGCTGACGAAGACGGTCATGTCGCGACGACGGGATGCGATGTCGCGGCAGGAGATCTGCCACTCCTTGCCAGTACCCACGGCCCCCATACCTCCTACTTCTCGACACGGGTGCTCGGACCAATCCGGGTGCGCCCGGGGAAGGGACGCACGGGGGTTGGTGCCATGACGGGAAAAATCCCGACGGGCGACCGTGCCGAGCTGTCGATAGCGTCGCATGTGGTCATCACTCCAGTCACCTGGGAGGGTGAAAAATGGCTGAACCGCAACGGATCGTGATAATCGGGTCGGGCCTGACCGGTGCCTCGGCGGCCGGCGCGTTGCGGGAACGGGGCTACGACGGCGACCTCGTCGTGTACGGCCGGGAGCGGCACGAGCCCTATGAGCTGCCCGCTTTGTCCAAGGACGTGCTGCTCGGGAACGCCGAGTGGCCCAACCGGGTGCACGAGGCCGGCTACTACGAGGCGCACGGCGTGGAGCTCCGGTTGGGGGTCGAGGTCGCCGAGGTCCGTGTGCGCGAACGGGTGATCGTGGACTCCGAAGGAGTAACCCGTTCGTACGATCGGGTGCTGCTGGCGACCGGGTCCGTGCCGCGGGTGTTGCCGGTTCCGGGCGGAGACCTCCCAGGTCTGCGGTACCTGCGGACGGTCGAGGACTCGCTCGGGCTCCGCCAGGTGCTGGTGCCGGGGGTCCGGCTCGTGGTCGTCGGCGCCGGGTGGATCGGGTGCGAGGTGGCCGCGGCGGCGCGGGTGCGCGGGGCCGACGTGACCGTCATCGATCCGGTGGACCTGCCGTTGCGGCGGGTGCTCGGTCCGGTGGTGGCGGAGGTGTTCCGCGGGTTGCATGCGGATCGAGGTGTGGTCTGGCGGTTGGGGGTCGGGGTCGACGGGTTCGAGCCGAACGGGGTTCGGTTGGCGGACGGGTCCGTGGTCGAGGGTGACGTGGTTGTGGTGGGGGTCGGGGCGCGGCCGGCTGTCGAGTTGGCGGAGAAGGCTGGGCTGGCGTTGGCTGAAGGGGGTGTCGCGGTGGACTCTGCGCTGCGGACCTCGGTGCCTGACGTTTGCGCGGCTGGGGATATCGCTGCTCATGACCATCCGCGGTATGGACGGCGGGTGCGGGTTGAGCATTGGGCCAACGCCAAGGATCAGGGTGCTCACGTTGCTGGGACGCTGCTTGGGCGTGGGGAGCCGTATGTGGTGGCGCCCTATTTCTTTTCCGATCAGTATGACCTGGGTATGGAGTACCGGGGGCTTGCCGATGCGGAGAAGGATCAGTTGGTGGTGCGGGGGTCGTTGGAGGATCGGGATTTTACGGCGTTTTGGTTGCGGGAGGGGCGGTTGCGGGCGGCTATGAACGTCAACCAGTGGGATGATGGGGTGGCGTTGCAGGCGTTGGTGGATTCGCAGGCGGCGGTGTCGCCGGATCAACTGCGTTCGGCGAATTTGGCGGACCTGGTGTGAGTGGGTGTGGGTAGGAGCGTTTGAGAGCGCGGGGTTCGTTCGAGCTTGCGTGGGTGGAGCGTGTTGCGGTTGGACCCGCGAAGCGTGGGCTTGAGCAGCGGAGGTCCGGTCTAGAGATTAAAAGAGCCTCGCCGGCGGGCAGGCCGCCAAGGATGACACAACTACAAGGGCGGGGGCTTCTTGCTTGTGTCATCC
>NZ_JBBEGC010000059.1:0-46443 GCF_037401995.1 Saccharothrix sp. CCNWYY140 | reverse complement strand
TCATCGACTGCACCGACACCGGGAACTCACTGCCCACACCGACGGACCCCACCATCAACTGGCGGGTCTTGCGGCGCTCGGACAGCACCGGGGGCGGCAACGCCGGCATCCCGAGCAGCACGCCGTCACTCATGGACAAACACCTCTCACAAGGATCACTGGAGTCGGATGGGGTTGACGATGTCCGCGGTCACGGTCAGCAGCGTCACCGCACCGCCCACGAAGATCACGAAGTAGGTCAGCGGCAACAACCGCAGGTAGTTGACCGGAGCGCCCGCGGGGAGGCCGCGGAGCTTCCGGATCCAGTTTCGCACCCGTTCGTACAGGTTGACGGCGATGTGACCACCGTCAAGCGGCAGCAGCGGCAGCAGGTTGAACACGCCGACGAAGAAGTTCAGGCCGGCCAGCATCAGCCAGAAGAACGGCCACAGGCCCTGCTCAACCGCCTCGCCGCCCAGCCGGGACGCGCCGACCACGCTGACCGGGGTGTCCAGGTCGCGCTCGCCGCCGCCGATGGCCTTGACCACGGCGGGGATCTTCTCCGGGAACTTGAGCAGGCCGTTCCACGTGTTGACGAACATGTCGCCGGTGTACTTGGTGGCCCCGCCGAAGGCCGTGAACGCGTTGTAGTTGAACTCGGTCTGGTGCAGGATGCCGATCGCGCCGACTTCCTTCTTGTACGTCGAGCCGTCCTTGCGCACGTACTCCCGGTCGACCCGGGTCACGTCCACGCTGAGCACCAGTTCCTGCTCGCCGCGCTTGACCTTGAAGTCGGTGGCGCCGAACCGGTCGCGGGTCACCTTCAGCACGTCGGTCCAGGTCGGCGTGGCCGTGCCGGCGACGGCGAGGATCTCGTCACCGGCCTGGAAGCCGGCCCGCTGCGCGGGCGAGGTGTCGCCGGGCTTGCACTCGGTGACCGTGACGCTGGTGACGCACGGCGCGACCTCCGCCACCAGCGGCGTGTTGCGCAGGTTGGGGATGCCGATGATCGCGGCCATCAGGTACAGGATGAAGAAGCCCAGGATGAAGTGGGTGATGGAGCCCGCGCTGAGCACCACGACCCGCTTCCAGGTCTTCTGCCGGTAGAAGGCGCGGTGCTGGTCCTCCGGCCGGACCTCCTCCAGGGCGGTCATGCCGGTGATCTCGCAGAACCCGCCGGCCGGGATGACCTTCAGGCCGTACTCGGTCTCGCCGCGGCGGAAAGACCAGATCTTGGGCCCGAACCCGATGAAGTACCGGGTCACCTTCATCCCGAACATCTTCGCGGTGGCCAGGTGGCCCAGCTCGTGCAGGGCGATCGAGATGCCGATCAGCAGGGCGAACAGCAAGATGCCCAAAAAGAAGACCACTCTCAGTCCCTTCCAGACCCCACCGAAGTGGCCACGAGTTCCCGCGCCCGCGAGCGGGCCCAATCCTCGGCGGCGAGCACCTCGGCGACGTCGGCGGGCTCGTGCGCCCAGCCGTCCGCCTCCG
Source organism: Saccharothrix sp. CCNWYY140 (assembly GCF_037401995.1). NCBI lineage: Bacteria > Bacillati > Actinomycetota > Actinomycetes > Pseudonocardiales > Pseudonocardiaceae > Saccharothrix > Saccharothrix sp. CCNWYY140. Next base: position 44,970 of record NZ_JBBEGC010000059.1, on the reverse strand, counting down.
CCAGCACCCGCTCCACCGTGTCCACGATGGACGTGAACGCCGTGCCACCGCCCAGGAAGGCCGCGACCGCTTCCTCGTTGGCGGCGTTGTACACCGCCGGCAGGCAACCCCCGCCGGAGCCCGCCTGCCTGGCCAGCCGGACCGCCGGGAAGACCTCGTCGTCCAGCGGCTCGAACGTCCAGGCGGTCGGTGACTCGAAGGTACACGCGGCGGCGGCGCCGGGGATGCGCTCGGGCCAGCCCAGCGCGAGCGCGATGGGCAGCCGCATGTCCGGCGGGGAGGCCTGCGCGAGGGTCGAACCGTCGGTGAAGGTGACCATCGAGTGGATCACCGACTGGGGGTGCACGACCACGTCGATGCGCTCGTAGGGCACGCCGAACAGCAGGTGCGCCTCGATCAGCTCCAGCCCCTTGTTGACCAGGGTCGCCGAGTTGATCGTGATCACCGGCCCCATCGACCAGGTCGGGTGGGCGAGGGCCTGAGCTGCGGTGATGCCCTCCAACTCGGACCTGCGGCGACCCCGGAACGGCCCACCGGAGGCGGTCAGCACGAGCTTGGCCACCTCGGCGTCCGTGCCGCCGCGCAGGCACTGGGCGAGGGCGGAGTGCTCGGAGTCCACCGGCACGATCTGACCGGGCTTGGCGGCCTTGAGCACGAGGGGCCCGCCGGCGATCAAGGACTCCTTGTTGGCCAGGGCGAGCGTCGAGCCGGAGTCGAGCGCCCGGAGAGTCGGCTCCAAGCCGATCGAGCCGGTGATGCCGTTCAGGACGACGTCGGCGGGCGTCGAGTCGATCAGGTCGACCATCGCGGTCGGCCCGGCGACGATCCGCGGCAGCTTGTAGTCGCCCTTCGAGTACCCGCGCTTCTGCGCCTCGGCGTAGAGGGCGAGCGTGACGTCCTCGACGGCGGTCGCCTTGGCGACGGCCACGGCCGCGACGCCGTGCTCGACGGCCTGGGCGGCCAACACGGCCGGATCCGACCCGCCCGCGGCGAGCCCGACGACCGTGAAGCGGTCGCGGTTGGCGGCGATGACGTCGAGTGCCTGGGTACCGATCGACCCGGTCGACCCGAGGACCAGGACCGTGCGTGGTGTGCTCATCACCGCCCATTGTTCCGGAACCAACCTGATAGACCCCACGGCGGTACTCAGGTCACGGAATGATAACGGATGCGTGGGCTCACTCGAACGTGGGCAACCCCTGATCAAGCGCCACGACGGATTCCGCCCGTCGAGGCCGGCAGGAAGGAGAGCCCCCGTGGGCATCTTGGGTTGGATCGTACTCGGGCTGATCGCAGGCGCCATCGCCAAGGCGATCATGCCTGGTCGCGACCCGGGTGGCATCATCATCACGATGCTGCTCGGCATCGTCGGGGCCATCATCGGAGGGTTCATCGGCCAGGCCCTGTTCGGCACCGACATCAACACGTTCTTCGACCTGAGCACCTGGCTGCTGGCAATCCTCGGCTCGCTGGTCGTGCTGGGCATCTACCGCCTGGTGACAGGCAACAGGGCCCGGGCTTAACCCCTCTTCGCGGAGCGCGCTCCCCCCTCGCGCGCCGCGACCCAGGCCCCCTGTCGACTATCCCCCCGGTCGACAGGGGGCTTTTTCACGCGCTCCCGCCGCCTTCACGAACTCACACCGCCGGCCTCCGGCCCCCGACACCATTTTCCCAGCGGGTACCGACAAAAGCCCCGCAGCTCAGCCGGTGAAGCGCTGATCAGCCCGCCAAGCCCGCGTCCCGAGCCAGCAACGCCGCCTGCACCCGGTTGGTCAGCCCCAACTTGGCCAACAACCGGCTCACATACGTCTTCACCGTCGCCTCACTCATGTGCAACCGCTGCCCCACATCGGCGTTCGACATCCCCAACCCCAGCAGCGCCAACACCTCGACCTCCCGCTCGGTCAGCCCCTCCACCTGCCGAATGGCCTCCTGCCGCCGAGGCTGCCCGACCTGAGCCACCATCCCCACGACCCGACTGGTCACCATCGGTGACAGATAAGCCTCACCCGAGTGAACCGCCCGCACCGCCCGCAACAACTCCTCCGGCGCGGAGTCCTTCAACAAGAACCCCGCCGCCCCGTCGGACAGCGCGCGCACGATGTTGTCGTCCTCACCGAACGTGGTCAGCATCACCACCCGCACCGAAGGCGCCACGGTCCGCAGCTCCCGCGCCGCCGCCAGCCCGTCCAGCCGGGGCATGCGGATGTCCAGGACCGCGACGTCCACCCGCCGTTCCTGGGCTATCCGGACCGCCTCCCGCCCGTCACCCGCCTCGGCGACCAGCTCGATGTCGTCGGCGGTGCCGAGGATGGCCTTGATGCCCGCTCGCATCAAAGGCTCGTCGTCGGCGATGAGGACACGGATCAACGTTCACGCCCCACGGTGCAGGTGGATCTTCTTCTCGACGAGCTTGCCGTCCGCGAAGCAGAAGCGCACGACTTTGATCCCGCCGGACGTGTAGGTCTGTTCGTCGGTGACGAAGTACTCACAAACCGCGCCTCCCGGCTCGGGTTCCGAACCGTCCCGCAGGTCGCTGAGCACCGGCGACGACCCGCCCGGGAACCGCCCCCGCAGGTCCGCCTCCGCGTCGCCGACCGAGGCCCGCTCGTACACCTCCGGCGTCACGACCCTGGTCAGCGGCTGGCTGCCCAGCCACACGTACCCGGCGACCACGACCAGCACCACCACCCCGGCCAGCCCGATCGACCCGACCCCGGCCCACTTACGGATGCCGGTAGCGGGTTTGGCCTGCTCAACAGGCATCTCGAACTCGTCGGACGGCTCGTCGTCGGAGGCGGCGGTGTCCTCGTACGGCAGCACGGCGGCGATCCGGAAACCCCCCGAAGGCAGTTCGCCGACGTGCAGCATGCCGCCCGCCAAGCGCACCCGTTCGCCCAGGCCGATCAGCCCGAACCCGGCGCCGTCGCGCGGCTTGACGCGGGGCGGGTTGTTGCGGACCTCGACCACCAGCGCGTCCGGCTCGTACTTCACGGTCACCTGCACGCTCGCGCCCGGCGCGTGCTTGCTGGCGTTGGTCAGGCCCTCCTGCGCGATCCGGTACGCGGCGTGGCTGACCTTCGCGGGCAGCGGGCACGGTTGGCCGCCGCGCACCAGGCTCACCCGCACCCCGGCCCGCCGCGCGCCGTCGACCAGCTCGTCGATGGCGTCCACCGTGCGCCGGACCTGCTCCTCGTCGGGCTCGTCGCGGCGCAGCACGCCGATGACGCCGCGCAGCTCCTCCATCGCCGTCAGCGCCGCGCTGCGCAGCACCTGAACGGCCTCGCGCTGCTTCTCGCCGAGTCCGGCGTCCAGGGACAACGCGCCCGCGTGCACGGAGATGAGGCTGAGCCGGTGGCCGAGGCTGTCGTGCATGTCCTGCGCGATGCGGTTGCGCTCGCGCAGGCGGACCTGGCGGGACACCATGCGCCGTTCCCGCACGACCCGCTCCTCGCGCTCCTGCAAGGCCGCGACCAAGGCGTTGCGCTGCGCGGTGTAGCGGCCGACGAGGTACGGCAGGACCACGACCATGCCGTACACGGTGAGGATGACCCACGACCCGAGCGGCCCGCTGAGCGTCGGCGCGGACATGTCCCACGCGAGCATGTAGACGGCCAGGCCCAGCGCGGCGGTGACCAGCGCACGCTGCCACGACACGATCCGGTAGCCGGCCGCGTAGGCCAGCATGATGATCGCGGCGATGCCGCCGTGCTCGTAGCCGAACACGACCCAGACCGCGCCCAGCAGCGCGATCGCCGGGAAGCCCAGGCGCAGCACGTACAGGCCCACGTACCCGACGCCGATGGGGATCAGGCGCCAGTCGTCGACCTGCCCGGGACCGGCGAGGAAGCCTGGGTAGACGTCGAGCACGACGATGAGCGCGATGGCCAGCAGCTCCCGCCCGACCCGCCACGCCGTGACCTGGCCCAGCCGCTCGGCGTGGGTGCGGAGGAACTCCCGCGGGGCGGCCCTCAGGGCCACCGCCTCGGGCCGCAGGCGCTGAACGACGGACGTCACAACGGACAACGGTAAACACTCCCCCCGCGCGCCACGCCGTTCATTCGTCGCTGATAGAGCCGACGAAAGTTGACGCCCGCGCACGTTTCGCGGCAATCAGGACACCCGCGATGAGCAGGGCCGCACTCGTGGCGACCATAAGCGTCGAGAGCGCCACGATCTCCGGCGACACCCCTCGCTTACTCGCCTGCGCATAGACGAACACGGGCAGTGTCGTCGACCCGACGCCGGTCAGATAGCTGGAGGTCACCACGTCGTCGAAGGACAGCAGGAACGCGAACGCCGCCCCGGCCGCCACCGCCGGGGCCACCAGCGGCAGGGTCACCGTCCGGAACGCCACCAGCGGCCCGGCCCCGAGGTCCGCGGCGGCCTCCTCCAGCCGCGCGTCCATCCCCGCCACCCGCGCCCGCACCACCACGACCACGAAGCTCAGCGAGAACGCCACGTGCGCCGCGAGCAGCGCCCCGAACCCCAGCGGGATGCCCGCGAGCTTCACGCAGAACCCCAGCAAGGCCACACCCAGCACCACCTCGGGCACCACCAGCGGCACGCTGAGCAGCACCGTCCACAGCCCACGCCCCGGAAACGCGCGCCGCAGCCCGAACGCCGCCAGCGTCCCGATGACCGTGGACACCACGGCACTGGCCCCGGCCAGCCGCAAGGTCAGCCCGAGCGACTCGAGGACCCGGGAGTCGCCGAACAACTCCGCGTACCACCGGGTCGACAGCCCCGTGATCCGGCTCAGCGACCGCGAGTCGTTGAACGACACCAGCGCCAGCCACAGGACCGGCAGGTAGAGGAAGGCGAAGACGAAGGCCGCCACCGCACCCAGCACCCACGGCCGCCGGCTCACAGCACGTCCTCCCCGCGCCGCCCCCGCAGCACCAGTACCACGACCACCAGGACCAGCAGCAGGACCGCCATCGCCGACCCCAGCGGCCAGTTGTTGCCGCCGCGGAACTGGTCGTCGATCACGCTGCCGAACGTCGACTGGTCCACCCCGCCCAGCAGGCGCGGCGTCACGAAGTCCCCCGCCGCGGGCACCAGGACCAGCAGCGACCCCGCCAGCACCCCCGGGAACACCCCGGGCAGCACCACCCGGCGGAACGTCGACACCCGCCCGTGGCCGAGGTCGTAGGACGCCTCCACCAGCCGGTGGTCGAACCGCTCGCACGCCACGTACAGCGGCAGCACCATGAACGGCAGGAACCCGTACGTCAGCCCCAGCACCACGGCGCCGTGGGTGAGCAGGAACCCGCCATCACGCCCCAGCCCCACGGCCCCGAGCAGCCGGTTGACCAGCCCTTCCCCGTCCAGCAGCGCCTTCCACGCGTAGATCCGGGCGAGGTAGGACGACCAGAACGGCACCAGCACCGCCGCCAGCAGCGCCGTCCGGTACCGCCCGCCGTGCCGCGCGATGAACCACGCCAGCGGGAACCCCAGCAGCAGGCACAGCACCGTCGTCAGACCGGCGTAGGCCAGCGTGCGGCCGAAGATCGGCAGGAACGCCGGGTCCAGCGCGGTCCGGTACGCCTGCACGGTCCACGGCAGCACCGCCCGCGCCACGCCGGTGTCCCGCGTGGCGAAGCTGAACTGCACGACCAGCACCAGCGGTGCGATCAGGAACGCGCCGAGCCACAGCCCGGTGGGCGTGAGCAGGCCGGTGGCGACGAGCCACCGGCGCCGGGGAGCGGCCATCAGCCCGTCTTGACCTTGGTCCACGCGTCGGCGTACCGCGCCTCGACCTCCGCGCCCAGGTCCTTGGTGAACGGCAGCTTCGCCAACTGCTCGTCGGACGGGTACACCAGCGGGTCGTCCAGCAGTTCCTTGTCGATCAACGGCTTTGCGGCGGCGTTCGGGCTGCCGTACCGGATGGCGTTGGCCAGCGCCGCGCCCACCTCCGGCCCGAGGACGTAGTCGATGAACTTGTGCGCGTTGGCGGCGTGCGGCGCGTCCTTCGGGATGCACAGGAGGTCCACATAGGACAGACCGCCCTCGGCCGGGATCGCGTAGGCGATGTCCGGGTTGGCGTCCCGGGCCTGGAACGCGTCACCGGAGTAGGCCTGCGCCAACGGCACCTGCCCGCCGGTCAGCGGCTCGATGACGTCGGAGGTGATCTGGCCGATCTTCTTCTTCAACTCCAGCAGCACCTTGACCGCGTCGTCGAGGTGCTTGGGGTCGGTCGTGTTCGGGTCGTGGCCGGCCTTGAGCAGGCCCAGGGCGAGACCGTCACGGGCCTCGTCCAGGATCGTGCTGCGGCCCTGCGCGGCGGCCAGGTCGTAGGCCGAGAACCCGGACACGTCGCCGACCTGCGATTTCGCGTACGCCAGGCCCGTCGTGCCCCACGCCCACGGCACCGAGTAGACGTTGCCCGGGTCGTAGTCGGCTTCGGTGAACCGCTTCTCCAGGTTCTTCAGGTTCGGCAGCAGGTCGTGGTCCAGCGGCGAGAGCAGGCCCGCGCGCAGGAACCGGCGCAGGAAGTTGTCGCTGGGCACGACGAGGTCGTAGCCCGCCGCCCCGGAGGCGATCTTGGCCTCCATCTCGTCGTTGGTGCTGAAGTTGTCGTAGGTGACGTCGATCCCGCTGGCCGTCTTGAAGCCGGACAGGGTGTCGGGCGCGATGTAGTCGGTCCAGTTGTAGAAGTTGAGCTTCGGCTCGTCCTTCGCGTTGACCGCCTTGGCCTTCGAGGTCGGCGCGGCCGGGTTCGACGGCGCTTCGCCCACGCCGCACGCGCCCGTCGCGGCGAGCGCGAAGAACGCGGTCGAGCGCAGCATCGTGCGGCGGCTCACCCCGGCGTCCCACAGGCGGGCGATCCGGAGGTTTCGATCAGTCATCGGCGCTCTCCAACAGCACGGTGAAGTCGGGGTCCCAGCCCATCCGCACGGGCTGGCCGGGCGCACCCGCGTCGTCGATCCTGCGGGTGTTCTGCACGAACGCGACCAGCTCGCCGCCACCGGGCACGTCGACCACGAACTGGGTCGACACCCCGGTGTACACGACGTCGCGGACGGTGCCGGCGACCACGCACCAGCCCGCGGGCGGTTCGGCGGCGTGGTCGTAGAGGTGGACCTTCTCCGGCCGCACGGTCGCCGCCACCCGCTGCCCGTGGCGGACCTCGCCGACCAGCGGCGCGCGCAGCGTGGTCGCGCCCGCCGCGTCCAGCTCGACCCACCGACCGTCCACACCGGACACCTTGGCGTCCAGGACGTTGGAGGTGCCGATGAACCCGGCCACGAACCGGGTCGCGGGCCGCTCGTAGACGTCCTCGGGGTAGCCGACCTGCTCGACCTTCCCCGCGTTCATCACGGCCACGCGGTGCGACAGGACCAAGGCCTCTTCCTGGTCGTGGGTGACGTACAGGAACGTCGTGCCCACCTCGCGCTGGATGCGCATCAACTCCATCTGGAGTTCCTTGCGCAACACGGCGTCCAGCGCGCCCAGCGGTTCGTCCAGCAGGAGCAGCCGGGGTCCGGCGGCCAGCGCACGGGCGATCGCCACCCGTTGCTGCTGCCCGCCGGACAGCTGCGCCGGGCGCCGCTTGGCGTACTGGCTCAACCGCACCAGCTCCAGGTGTTCGCCCACGGTCTTCTTCAAGGCGTCGCCGCGCACGCCCTTGCGCTTCACGCCGTACGCCACGTTGTCCCACACCGACATGTGCGGGAACAGGGCGTAGGACTGGAAGACGGTGTTGACGTCCCGACGGTAGGGCGGCACGCCGACCATGTCGACGCCGTCGAGCTCGATGCGCCCCGCGTCCGGGTGCTCGAACCCGGCGATCATGCGCAGCAGGGTCGTCTTGCCGCAGCCCGAGGGGCCGAGCACCGAGAAGAACTCACCTTCGTGGACCCGCAGCGAGAGGTCGTCCACCGCGGTCTGGTCGGAGAAGCGCTTGGTGACCCCGTGCAGGCCGACGTCGACGGGTGCGGACGTGTCCGGGGTGGGCTGCCGTGCCGGGTGGAAGCCGGGCTGGTCGGTCAACTCGTCGCCTTTCGCACAGCGCGTGACGTTGGACGCCGGGGCAGTGCCGCGCACCTCACGTCTCCCCCGTGCCCATGATGTGCGACGATGACGCCGTACGTGAACTTGATCGGGCAGGAAGGTCGTGCGGCTGTGTCTTCGTCCTCGGAACTGGACAAGCGTCCGGCGGTCGACACCCACGACGAGCCGTCGGCCGAGTGGGGTTGGCACGGCACTTTCCCCAAGGGCATCCGCATCGCGGGCTGGCTGTCCGTGCTGGCGACGTTCTCGCTGCTCATCGGCAACCACCACGGGCGCACCGAGGACATCTGGGTGGTCGCCTTCGGCGCCGGCATGGCGATCCTGCTGATCTGGGAGCAGGTCCGCAGCCGCACCTCGTGGCGTCGCTGACCCGTGCACTCCGCCGCGGCGGGCTCTGACCCCGGCCGCCGCTACCACGCCAACTTCGACGTCGCCCACCTGTCCACCGAGCCGCTCCTGGCGGTCGTGGCGGACGGCATGGGCGACGGCCCCGGCAGCGCGATGGCCGGCCGCACCGCAGTGGACCTGGTCGTCTCCCACGTCCGGGCATCGGGCATCGCCGGCATCCGCCCAGCCCTGACCGAGGCACACCAGCAGGTAGCCGACTTCGGCCGCCGCTCATCCACCCTGGCCGGCTGCACCCTGACCGCCCTGGTGGAAACCCCGGACAGCCTGTGGATAGCCCAGCTGGGCGACTCCCGCGCCTACCGCCTGCGCTCGGGCCTACTGGAACTGCTGACCGTGGACCACACAATGGCCTGGCTGGGCGCAGTCCACGGCTGGTGGCCCCACGACTCCCCCCAAGCCCACTCGGCGCGCTACCAACTCACCCGCTACGTCGGCCACCCATCCCACCCGGACCCCGACCTGCTCCAGGTCCAGCCACGTTCTGGCGACGTGTACCTGCTGTGCACGGATGGGGTGGCCGAACAGGTCCCGTACCACCGCATCCTGGAGATCCTGAGCACATCCTCGCCGGAGGCGGCGGTACAGGCCCTGCTAGCCGACTCGGAAGCCGCAGGCGGCAACGACAACGCCACCGCCATCGTGGTCAGAACTTCCTGACAGTCCTGTTCGGTGTTCGGTATTGACAGAACACCGAACAGGACTGAGTATCTAACTGTGCACCCCGGTGCTGAATTCGAGCAGCTCGTGGCGGCCGTGTTCACGGCCCTGGGCCTCGGAGTGACACCGCAAACTGCCTCCGACGCCGGAGCAGACCTCGTGCTCGACGTCCACGGAGTGCCGGTGGCCGTCGAGGTCAAAAGCATGGCGACCGCCACCCCGGAAAGCGTGGCCAAGTGGCTCAGCGGGCTGCCACGAACCAAGCCGGCGGACGACGTGGTTCACCTCGTGGTCGCCGATCGGGTCGTCGCCGGAGCGCGGAAGCTCCTGGCGGCGAACGGCTGGGGTTGGCTCGACCGGCGCGGCCACCTGCGCCTGGTCGGTCCCGGTGTGCACATCGACACCGCAGTGCCGGTGGCCCCGCTCGCCGAACGCCCCCGGAACGTGTTCGCCGGCAACGCGACCCTCGAGGTGGCCTCGGCCATGCTCCTCGCACCCGACCGGCCCGCCTCGGTCCGCACTCTGGCCCGTGCGCTGAGCCGTTCGCCGAGCACCGTCTCCGCCGCCATGTCCGCGTTGCGCGACGCAGGTCTCGTCGACGACGCGAGGCTCCCGGTCCTGCCGGACCTGTTCTGGGACACCGCGGACGCCTGGAGGCCGACCACGACCGCGGTGAGCAGGATCGACCTGCTCGACGACCCCACGATCGCCAAGGTTCTGGGGACTGCCTGGGACGATCCCGCAGGCGTCGGCTGGGCACTCACGGACACCCTGGCCGCGGTCGAGTACGGAGCCCCGGCGGGCGTTCGCGCCGACTACCCCCCGGACTTCTACGTGCCGAACGAGATGACAGCCCAACGCGCAGCGACGATGCTCGGCGTTCCCCCGTCCGAATCGACCCGGGGTGCGACACTGCGCGTCGCGCCGGTGCCACAGGTGTGCACGACCCGCCGTCCGGCACCAGGCGGCCAAGGCCGACCGCTGGCTCATCCCTTGTTCGTCGCACTCGACCTCGCAGCCGATCCGGGCCGTGGCCGCGAGATCCTCGAGGGGTGGACCCCACCCGCGGACGTGATCCGTGTCTGGTGATCCTGTCGCCAGGGTCGACCTGTACGGCCCGAGCACGCTCGCACTGCTCCTCGCGATCCCCGAGGTCGAGCGCCGACTGGGCCGTGCGATCACGCTCGTCGGCGGTCTGGCCGTGTTGTCCCGACTCGGAACGGCCGCACATCGCGTCACCACCGACGTCGACACCGTCAGCCGACGCGCGACCGGTGAGACCGGACAACTGGAAGTCCTGCTCGCGGGCGGCGCGACCGCGATCGACGGGGCCGGCGCACTGGTGCCGACACCGGCCGGAGAGGTGCGGATCGACGTGCTCGAGATCAGCGAACTGGACCTCGTGCACCTGCCCGACGATCCCACCGACCGGCTGTACACCCTCGCTCACGACTGGGCACTCGGATCGGCGACACCGCTCGCGATCCGCGCGACCGCAGGGGGAACGGCGTTCGAGCACACCGTGCGGGTCGCCGAGCCGGGTCCGCTGGTCGCCACGAAACTGCAAGCCCTGCCGAACCGGTCGAAGGCCAAGGAAGCCACGGATCTGGTCGACATCGTCCGGCTCGTCCTCGACCACCGGACCGGGCCGGATGTCCGCACCCAATTGGCGGCTTCAGCCACGCAGTTGAAACTCGACGCGGCGTTGCACGTTCGAAGTTGGTTCGTCGAACGAGCCGGCCGGACGCTGCGCCTGGCGCGGACAACTCCGGCCGGCGCGGGCACCACTTCCGACGAGATAGCCCTCGTCGGGGAACTGCTGCTCAGCGCCCTCTGACCGCCGCTTGTAGTTGGCCGGCGGCTCACCCATGCCCACCGTCTTACAACCGCCGCCGCCTCAACGCGGTCGGTACACGTCAGCGCGGTGTTCAACGCGAAGCACCGTGACCTCGCGTCGTTCGTCATCGATCTCGTAAAGCACCCTGAAGGCTCCACGCCGAGCAGAGTGGACTCCCTCCAGCTCGTAACGCAGCGGATTGCCCACGCGGTGGGGGTTGTCCAGCAACGTGTGCGTGATGAACTCGATCACGGCCGAGGCCACTCCATCGGACAACTTGTCCTGGATGGTGCGCACCGCACTGGCGGAAACCTGGAGGTCGTACGGCTGGGTCACGAACGAGGCCGCAGTGCCCGAATGGCTTCCACGCCGCGAACCACCTCGCCGCGGGCCACCTCGTCACGGCTCTCCCGGATCGCCGCCATCGCGTTCGGGTCACTGAGGATCTCCAGCGTTTCCTCCAGCGCCGCCAGATCTTCGTACCCGATCAGCACGGCCGCGGGCCGCCCGTTCCGGGTGACCACCACGCGCTCGTGCTCGCGCTCAGCCCGGTCGACGAAGTCCGACAGGTGGTCGCGCACCGATCGCAGCGGTTCAACGGTCATGGCCACAATTGTGGCACACCTGGCCGTGAGCCCTCCAGACCTCAGCCCTCGGCCGCGAGCTGGCCGCACGCCGCAGCGATCTCCTGGCCCCGCGTGTCCCGCACCGTGCAGGCCACACCCTGGTCGTTGACCCGCCGCACGAACTCCCGCTCCACCGGCTTGGGCGACGCGTCCCACTTCGACCCCGGCGTCGGGTTCAACGGAATCACGTTCACGTGCACCAACTGCCCCAAGTGCTTGCGCAGGATCTTCCCCAACAGATCCGCCCGCCAAGGCTGGTCGTTGATGTCCCGGATCAACGCGTACTCGATCGACACCCGCCGACCAGTCCGATCCGCATACCCACGCGCCGCCTCCAACACCTCGGCGACCTTCCACCGCGTGTTCACCGGCACCAGCGTGTCCCGCAACTCGTCATCCGGCGTGTGCAGCGACACCGCTAGCCTGACCTGCAAGTTCTCCTCGGTCAGACGACGGATCGCGGGCACCAGACCCACCGTCGACACCGTCACCGACCGCTGCGAGATCCCTAGCCCGGAAGGCGCCGGATCACAAATCCGGTGCACCGCCTCGACCACCCGCTTGTAGTTGGCCAGCGGCTCGCCCATGCCCATGAAGACGATGTTCGACAACCGGCCCGGCCCGCCCGGCAGCTCGCCGTCGCGCATGGCCGCCGCGCCCCGCCGCACCTGGTCCACGATCTCGGCCGTCGACAGGTTGCGGGTCAGGCCGCCCTGGCCGGTCGCGCAGAACGGGCACGCCATGCCGCAGCCCGCCTGCGACGAGATGCACAGGGTCGCCCGGTCCGGGTAGCGCATCAGCACCGACTCGACCAGCGTGCCGTCGTGCGCGCGCAGCAGGGTCTTGCGGGTCGTGCCGCCGTCCGCCTCCACCGCGCGCAGTTGCGTCCACAGCGGGGGCATGAGGTCGGTCACCAGGCGGTCGCGTGACGCCGCCGGGATGTCGGTCATCTCCGCCGGGTCGACGGTGAGCCGGCTGAAGTAGTGGTGGGACAGCTGAGCGGCCCGGAAGGGCTTCTCACCCAGCGCCGCCACGGCCTCTTTCCGCTGGTCGGCGGTGAGGTCGGCGAGGTGGCGCGGCGGCAGGCCGCGCTTGGGCGCGTCGAACACGAGGGGAAGGGCAGTCATAGCACCTCCCAGTGTCCCACGACCGCACGACGGCATCGACCGTTGCATCGCGACAGGTTCCGATATATCGTTGATGTGTCAGAACCGATCGATGAAGGAGCAACGACATGCGTATGCACCCCCACCACCCAGGACACCGGCTCCACGAGCGCTTCCAGCGCGACCACGGCTTCGGCGACCCGCGACGCGGTTTCGGCGGCTTCCCGGGCTTCGGCGGACCGCCGATCCCGCCCGGCCCGCCGGACTTCTTCCGGCGCGGCGGACGCGGCCGGCAGCGCAAGGGCAACGTGCGCGCGGCGGTGTTGAGCCTGCTGGCCGAACGGCCCATGCACGGCTACGAGATGATCCAGGAGATCGGGCAGCGCACCGACGGCCTGTGGCGACCCAGCCCCGGCTCGGTCTACCCGACCCTCCAGCTGCTGGCCGACGAGGGCCTGGTGACCTCCACCGAGGAGGCCGGCGGCAAGAAGCTGTTCGCGCTCACCGAGGCGGGCAGCGCCGAGGCGGCCAAGCTCGGCGACACCCCGCCGTGGCAGCAGGTCACCGACGACCAGGACGCGGGCGCGGCGAAGCTGCGCACGGCCGCGCGGCACTTGGGCGCGGCCATGCACCAGATGGCCCACGCGGGCACGCGTGAGCAGCAGGCCCGCGCCGTGGAGGTCCTCAACGAGGCCCGGCGCAAGCTGTACGCGATCCTCGGCGAACTGGACGTCGAGGAAGACGAGGAGTGACCTACCGCCGGCGTGACCTACCGGCGGCGGTGCACCGGCTGACCTACCAGCGGTCGTGCACCAACGGTCGCACCAGCTCGTCGTAGACGGCGCGGACCTCGTCCTGCACGGTCAGCGGGGCGAGGTCCGCCGCCGCCGAGTTCGCCCGCGCCTGCTCCGGGTTGCGAGCGCCCGGGATCACCACGGTGACGCCCGGCTGGTCGATGATCCAGCGCAGCGCGAACTGCGCGAGCGTCGCACCGGCCGGCACCAACGGGCGCAGCCGCTCCACGGCCTCCAGCCCCACCTCGTAAGGCACGCCGGAGAACGTCTCTCCGACGTCGAAAGCCTCGCCGTGCCGGTTGTAGTTGCGGTGGTCGTCCGAACCGAACTGTGTGTCCCGCGTGTACTTGCCGGACAGCAGCCCGGACGCCAGCGGCACGCGCGCGATGATCGCGACACCGGCCTCGGCGGCGGCGGGCAGCACCTGCTCAAGGGGCTTGAGCCGGAACGCGTTGAGGATGATCTGCACGCTGGCCACCCCCGGTCGGGCGATGGCGGTCAGCGCCTCCTCGACGGTCTCCACGGACACGCCGTACGCGGCGATCCGCTTGGCCTCGACCATCTCGTCCAGCGCGTCGAACACCTCGTCGGTGGAGTACACCGGCGTCGGCGGGCAGTGCAGCTGGACCAGGTCGAGGGTGTCCACGCCGAGGTTCGCGCGGGACCGGTCGTTCCAGGCCAGGAAGTTCTCGCGGGTGTAGTTCTCCGGGACCTGCTCGACCCGGCGCCCCATCTTGGTCGCCACGGTCAGGCCCGCGTCGCCGCGTTCCCGTAGGAACCGGCCCACCAGCTGCTCGCTGCGCCCGTCGCCGTACACGTCGGCGGTGTCGAAGAACGTCACCCCGGTGTCGGCGGCGGCGTGCAGCACGGCCAGCGCGTCCGACTCGTCCACCTGGCCCCAGTCGGCGCCGAGCTGCCAGCACCCCAGACCCACCACGCCGACCCGGCGTCCCAACCTGACCGCGTTCCGGTTCTCCACGCCCCCGATCCTATGTGCACGCTCTCACCGCAGCACGAGACCGGTGGGTTTCCGTCTCGTGTGGACCCGGTAGCCGACCTCGAACGACAGGCCCTGGACCTGAGCGATCGCCCGTGCCGCGATCCGCGCGGAGAACTCGATGCGCAGGACGGCCTCCAGGTCCGCGCGCGTCTCGAACCGCCACAGCGCCCGCACCCGGCGCAGCGCGAAGCCCTGCGCGGCGAAGAACTCCTCCACCTCCGCCGGGTGGTAGCGGGGTTCGTCGGCGCACAGCCACGGCCCGTAGGGCTCGGCCGTGCCGTCCAGGTCGACGATCGCGAGCGTGCCGCCGGGCCGCAGCACCCGGTCGGCCTCGACCAGGCCCGGCTCGCAGCCCGCCCCGAAGAAGTAGGCGGTGCGGGCGTGGACCAGGTCGGCGCTCGCGTCCGGCAGGGGCAGGCGTTGCGCGGGACCGGCCACGACGGAGGCGTTGGGCACGTCCGCGACCCGTTTCGCCGCCCGTTGCACCAGCGGCGGGTGCGGTTCGACGCCGATCACGGACTTCGCGTGTTTGGCGAACCAGGCGAGGTGGAACCCGTCGCCGCAGCCCACGTCCACCACGTCCCCGCCGGTCCAGTCGCAGGCCTCGCGCAGCGCCTGCCAGATGGCGCCGTCCACGTCCTGTGCGCGGTTCTCCACCTCGTACACGTCGGGCCAGTGCCAGATGTTCGGACTGGGCAGGACCGTGGCCGGACGGACGGCCGCCAACGCGGCGCGGACGAATCCCTTCACGGGACGACTGTAGAGCCGTAGCGTGATCATCCACCCCGGCTTCGCAGGAGGTAGACGGTGTCGATCGTCCCCAACTCTCCCGCCTTGGCCGAGCTGCACCACGGCGCGCCCTGCTGGGTCGAGCTGCCCGTGGTGGACGAGCGGGCCGCCATCGAGTTCTACGCCGGGCTGTTCGGCTGGACCTACGCCGACGTGCACGGGCGCACGATCGCCGTGGTGGACGGGCTGCCGGTGGCGGAGTTGGTGCCCGCGGACGGCGGTTTCGGGTGGACGCTGTACCTCAACACCCCGCACGCCCGCGCCACGGCGGAGCGGGTGCACGCGCTGGGCGGGCACGTCCTGCGCGAGCCGGACGAGGTGTCCACGCTGGTCGCGGACCCGACCGGCGGCGTGGTGGGGTTCCGGCACGTGCCGCAGGACTGGCTGTTCGGCACCGACGGGCACGGCGCTTACGCGTGGGCCGAGCTGAACACGTGGGACGGCGCGGTGGCGGACGAGTTCTTCCGCGAGCTGTGCGGCTTCGAAATCACCCAGATCGGTGACGGGCACGCGGTGGACTACACGATCTGGGGCGTCGAGGGGCACACCGTGCTGGGGCGGCAGCGGATGGGCCGGGCGTTCCCGTCCGACACCCCCGCGCACTGGATGGTGTACTTCACCGCCGCGCCCGAGATCGGCGCCGACACGGTCGCGTCCAGGGTGCTTGAGCTGGGCGGACGCATCACGGTGGAGCCGTACGACACCCCGTACGGGCGCGTGACCGTGGTCGCGGACCACACCGGTTCGGTGTTCTCGGTGATCGACCCGTCCAGGGCCGTGCCGCTGTCGGAACAGGAGATCGGCGCGCCGGTCGACGACCCCTTCGACGACTGACCCGGATCCCTCCCGAGCGCGCATGCCGGGAATTGTCGTACCCCTCCCGTAACGTCCGATGCGATCCACACCACACCCGCATCGACGGCAGGAGAGGGAGATGTCCACCCCCGGAACCCCGGCTTGGCTGGAAGCGCCCACGGGCGACTTGGCCGCGAGCCGCGACTTCTACACGGGCTTGCTCGGCTGGACCTACCAGGAAGCGTTCGAGGGCTACACGATCGCGCTGGTCGACGGCACACCCGTGGCAGGCCTCTACCCGCCGTCCACGTCGGCGCAGGGCACACCGCCGGGGTGGTCGCTCTACCTGCACACAGCCGACCTCGCCCGCACGTCCGCGCAGGCCGCCGAGCTGGGCGCGAAGACGATCATGGGTCCACTGGAGATCCCGGGCAAGGGCCACGTCCAGCTGGTGACCGACCCGGCGGGCGCGGTCATCGGGTTCTGGCAGGCCACAGCGGACGAGTCGGTGCTGGTCGGGCAACCCGGCGCGTTGGCGTGGCAGGAGGTCGTCACCCGCGACACCGATGTGGCAGACGACTTCTACCGCTCGCTGTTCGGCTACGAGGAGCGCCAGGTGGGCGATGGCGAGCTGGACTACGTGGTCTGGTCGGTCGACGGCACAGAGGTGGCCGGTCGGCTGCGCATGGGCGCGGACTTCCCGCCGGACCTGGCGCCGCACTGGATGGTGTACTTCGCCGTGTCACCCGAGGTCGGCACCGACAAGGCGGCGGAGCGGATCCCCGAGCTGGGCGGCACGGTGGACGTGGCGCCGTTCGACTCGCCCTACGGCCGCATCGCGGTGGTGCGCGACCCTTACGGCTCGGTGTTCTCGCTGATCACCCCGGCCTGGCCGACAACACCGGACGCCTGAGCGACCCGCGCCACCGGCGGAACGGCCCCGCACGAGGGGTCGGAGCCGTTCAACCGCCAGCGGTGCCGTGCGCTCGGGCGGTGCCTCACACCGGCACGAAAGCGTTCAGGAGCAGCCAGGAGACGACCGCGGAAGGGAGCAGCGAGTCCATGCGGTCCATGAGACCGCCGTGGCCGGGCAGCAGGCTGCCCATGTCCTTGAGCCCCAGGTCGCGCTTGATCAGCGACTCGACCAGGTCGCCGGTCGTCGCGGTGACCACGAGGGTCGCGCCGAACAACGCGCCCTGCCACCACTGGCCGTCCAGCATGAGGCTCACGGTGAGCGCGCCGCCGACCACGCCCGCCACCATCGACCCCGCGAAGCCCTCCCAGGACTTCTTCGGGCTGATGGTGGGCGCCATCGGGTGCTTGCCGAAGAACACGCCGGCCGCGTAGCCGCCGGTGTCGGACAGGACCACGCCGATCAGGAAGGCCAGGACCCGGAAGACCCCGTCCTCGGGGACCACCAGCATGACCGCGAAGGAGGCGAAGACCGCCACGTACACGACCGTGAACACGGACGCGGTGACGTCCCGCAGGTAGCCGTCCGCGCCGTCCTTGAGCCGCCACAGCAGGCACACCAGGACGGTGACGACGAACGCCGTCAGCACGCCGTCGCGCCCGAACGGCCAGGCCAGCCACACCACGGCCTGGGCGCCCACGAGCACGGGCACCAGCGCGACCCGGATGTCCGCGGCGCGCTTCAACGCGCCCGTCAGCTCGTAGACGGACACGGCGACGGCGATGGCGACGACACCGATGAACAACTGCCGCACCGTGAACAGCGCGAGCAGGATGACCACGCCGAGGCCCACGCCGACGGCGATGGCCGCGCGCAGGTCCCGACCCGCCCGCGACGGGCTCTTCGGGACCGCGCCCTGCTCACCGCCGCCTGACACCTGTGCTCCCATCACGACCGGTCACCCGGCCGAGCCGACCTCGCGGCCGGGGACCCGGCCGACCCAACCACACGACTGGCGACCCCGCCAACCCGACCCGCGAGGCCGCGTCGGCTTGTCGCGGTGCCTTTCCCGACGATCACGCTTTTCGATCGGCGGGAAACGCGGCGCGACGAGCCGACTTCCAGGCGGCCTCGCCGCGACGCCGGAGGCGGCGCCATCCAACACAGCTAGACCTCGAGCAGCTCGGCTTCCTTGTGCTTGACCAGCTCGTCGACCTGGGCGACGTAGCGGTGGGTGACGTTCTCCAGCTCCTTCTCGGCGCGGGAGCCGTCGTCCTCGCCGACCTCGCCGTCCTTGACCAGGCGGTCCAGCTCTTCCTTGGCCTTGCGGCGGATGTTGCGGATGGAGACCTTGGCGTCCTCGCCCTTGCCCTTGGCCACCTTGACCATCTCGCGGCGGCGCTCCTCGGACAGCTGGGGGATCACCACGCGGATGACCGAGCCGTCGTTGCTGGGGTTGACGCCCAGGTCGGAGTCGCGGATGGCCTTCTCGACCGAGTTGAGCTGGCTGGTGTCGTAGGGCTTGATGACCGCCATCCGGGCTTCCGGGATGGCGACGCTGGCCAGCTGGTTCAACGGGGTCGGCGAACCGTAGTACTCGACGACGATGCGGGAGAACATGGCGGGTGTAGCGCGGCCGGTGCGCACGGACGCGAGGTCTTCCTTCGCCACGGACACCGCTTTTTCCATCTTCTCCTCGGCGTCGAGGAGGGTCTCGTCGATCACGGCTACTCCTTGTGGTGTGCGCAGTTCGGCTCGAATCCCAGCAGGTCTAGAAGGACGGGCGACCACCGGGGGTGCTCACCAGCGTCCCGATCTTCTCACCACGCACGGCGCGCGCGATGTTCCCCTCGGTGAGCAGGTTGAACACCATGATCGGCATGTTGTTGTCCATGCACAGGCTGAACGCGGTGGCGTCGGCGACGTTGAGGCCGCGCTCCAGCACCTCGCGGTGGGTGATGTGGTCGAACATCAGCGCCTCCGGGTCGGTCTTGGGGTCGGCGGTGTAGATGCCGTCCACGGCCTTGGCCATCAGCACGACCTCGCACCCGATCTCCAGCGCCCGCTGCGCGGCGGTGGTGTCGGTGGAGAAGTACGGCATGCCCGCGCCGCCGCCGAAGATGACCACGCGGCCCTTCTCGAGGTGGCGCATGGCGCGGCGGGGGATGTAGGACTCGGCGACCTGGCCCATCGTGATGGCGGTCTGCACCCGGGTCTCGATGCCGTGCTCGCGCTCCAGGAAGTCCTGGAGGGCGAGGCAGTTCATCACCGTGCCGAGCATGCCCATGTAGTCGGCGCGGCTGCGGTCCATGCCGCGCTGCTGGAGTTCCGCGCCCCGGAAGAAGTTGCCGCCACCGATGACGACGGCGACCTGGACGCCTGTTCGGACGACCGCGGCGATCTGGCGGGAGACGGTCTGGACGACGTCGGGGTCGACACCCACGCCGCCGCCGCCGAACATCTCACCGCCGAGCTTGAGCATGACCCGGCGGTAACCGCCGGATTCGGCGTCGTCTGGGCCCGGGTGGGCTACCTCTGCGCTCACAGGTCCTCCTCTGGACACGGCAAGGGCGGGGTTGCATCCTCGCGCAACCCCGCCCTCACGCGAATCAGGCCTCGCCGACCTCGAACCGGGCGAAGCGGGTGACGGCGATCCCGGCCTCGTCCAGCACGGCCTTGACGGTCTTCTTGGACTCGGTCACCGAAGCCTGCTCCAGCAGCACGACGTCCTTGAAGAAGCCGTTCACCCGGCCCTCGACGATCTTGGGCAGCGCCGCCTCCGGCTTGCCCTCCTCGCGCGAGGTCTCCTCGGCGATGCGGCGCTCGTTGGCGACGACGTCGGCCGGCACCTCGTCGCGGGTGAGGTAGCGGGGGCGCATCGCGGCGATCTGCATGGCGGCGCCGCGGGCGGCGTCCTCGCTGTCACCGGTGTACTCGACCACGACGCCCACGGCGGGCGGCAGGTCGGCGGCACGGCGGTGCAGGTAGGTGGTCACGGTGCCGTCGAAGACGGCGACCTTGGCCAGCTCCAGCTTCTCGCCGATCTTGGCGGACAGCTCCTGGACGGCGGCGTCGACGGTCTGGCCGTCGAGGTCGGTCGCCTTGAGCACCTCGACGTCGGCCGGGCGCGAGGCCTTGGCGACGGCGACGATCCGGGACGCCAGGTCCTGGAAGTCGGAGTTCTTGGCGACGAAGTCCGTCTCGCAGCGCAGCTCGATCATCACGCCGTCCTCGGCGGCCACCAGGCCGTTGGAGGTCGTGCGCGCGGCGCGCTTGTCGACGTCCTTCGCACCCTTGATGCGCAGGAGCTCGACCGCCTTGTCGAAGTCGCCGTCGGTCTCCTCCAGCGCCTTCTTGCAGTCCATCATGCCTGCGGCGGTCAGCTCGCGCAGGCGCTTCACGTCCTGGGCGGTGTAGTTCGCCATCGTGCGGTTTTCCGTTCCTTCTGCGGGATACGCGCGGGGATAGGGGCGGCCCGGTGCGCGCCGCGCCCGCGGGTGAGTGCGGGCGCGGCGCGCGACGGATCAGGACTGGACGGTCTCGGAACCCTCGGCGGCGGCCGGCTTGTCGGTCGCCTCGGCGCCGACGAGCAGCTCCTGCTCCCACTCGGCCAGCGGCTCGTCGGTGGCGACGCCCGGCTCGGGCTTGTCGTCGCCGGCGGCGGCGTTGGTGCGGGCGCCGGAGCGGGCCATGAGGCCGGCGGCGGCGGCCTCGGCGACGACCTTGGTCAGCAGCGCGGCGGACCGGATGGCGTCGTCGTTGCCCGGGATCGGGTAGTCGACCTCGTCCGGGTCGCAGTTGGTGTCGAGGATCGCGACGATCGGGATGTTGAGCTTGCGCGCCTCACCGACCGCGATGTGCTCCTTCTTGGTGTCCACGATCCACACGGCGCTGGGCACCTTGGACATGTCGCGGATACCGCCGAGCGTGCGCTCCAGCTTGTCCTTCTCGCGGTTCATCATCAGGATTTCCTTCTTGGTGAAACCCTGGAAACCGCCGGTCTGCTCCATCGACTCCAGCTCCTTGAGCCGCTGGAGGCGCTTGTGCACGGTGGAGAAGTTGGTGAGCATGCCGCCCAGCCAGCGCTGGTTCACGTAGGGCATGCCGACGCGGAGCGCCTCGTTGGCGATGGCCTCCTGCGCCTGCTTCTTGGTGCCGATGAACAGGATGGACCCGCCGTGCGCGACGGTCTCCTTCACGAACTCGTAGGCGCGGTCGATGTACGACAGCGTCTGCTGGAGGTCGATGATGTAGATGCCGTTGCGCTCGGTGAAGATGTAGCGCTTCATCTTCGGGTTCCAGCGACGGGTCTGGTGCCCGAAGTGCACGCCGCTGTCGAGCAGCTGCTTCATGGTGACGACGGCCATAGCCGGTTTCGCACCTCTTCGATCAGGCGCGCCGGGCGGGCCGGCACGCGTTCCGGTTGGTCGCGGCGTTCCGGGTCGGACCGCCGCCCTGGTGCCCCTGCCGCCGCCCGAACCGGAGTTTCACCTCAGGACCGCCGGACGCCGTGACTCGACCACGAGAGGTGGATCGGATCTGCAATGGCACGCGAAGTCGTCCCGCGCTCACACGGGCCGCGCAACGAGTGTACGCCGCCGCGGGCAGAACCCCGAACCGCCCCCGAGTTGTCCACAGCCCCGGAGTTGTCCACAGTTCGCGATCACCCCCTGGCACCCATCCGCCCAGGTGAGGACCGTCGAACACATGACCACCACGCACCGCGCCCCAGCCACCCCGACCGCGCTCCTGGCCGTGGCCCTGGCAACCCTCCTGACGTGCACCATCACCACTCCGGCGACCGCACGCCCACCCCGCTACGCCTGGCCGCTACCCCCGCCACCGGTCGTCCTCAGGACCTTCGAGGCCCCCACCACGCCCTACGGCCCCGGCCACCGCGGCGTGGACCTGGGCGCTCCGGCCGGCACCCAGGTCATGGCGGCAGCCGACGCGACCGTGGTGTTCGCCGGCCCGGTGGGCGACCGCCAGGTGGTCGCGCTGTCCCACGAAGGTGGCATCCGCACGACCTACGAACCGGTGATCCCCACCGTCGAACCGGGCCGCCGCGTGACGAGGGGAACCCCGATCGCCACCCTCGAACCGGGCCACGCCGGCTGCCCCACCCCCTGCCTGCACTGGGGCGCACACCGAACAACCCCCAAGACCGGCCGCACCTACCTGGACCCGCTGGCACTGGTGGCCGCCGGCCGAGTGCGCCTGCTGCCCACGGGTCCGCCCGGGGGCGGCACCGATGGGCTCAGGATTCGAGTTGTTCGTTGAGCTTCGTGCGCAGCCGCAGGACGGCCCGGGTGTGCAGCTGGCAGACGCGGGACTCGGTGACGCCCAGCACCTTGCCGATCTCGGCGAGCGTCAGGTTCTCGAAGTAGTAGAGCGTGACCACGACCCGGTCGCGCTCGGCGAGCTGGGCGATCGCGTCGGCGAGCTGACGGCGGCTGTCCTGGTCGACCAGCGTCGCGATCGGGTCCTCCGCCCCTTCGTCGGGCAGCGACTCGGCCAACGACGCGCCCCCGGCGCCTCCGGCGGCGCGACCGGCGGCGATCAGCTCGTCGAGGGCCACGACACTGGTGAGCTGGAGCTGGGCGTACAGCTCGCGCAGCTCGGCGAGCCCGATCTTGAGCTCGGCGGCCAACTCCCGGTCGGTGGGCGTGCGCTGGAGCCGGGCACCGAGCCGTTCGAGGGCGCGTTCCACGTCCCTGGCACGGCTGCGCACCGACCTCGGCACCCAGTCCTGGGAGCGCAGGTCGTCGAGGATCGCACCCCGGATGCGCTGCATCGCGTAGGTCTCGAACTTCAGGCCACGTTCAGGTTCGAACTTCTCGATCGCGTCGACCAGACCGAAGATGCCGGACTGGATGAGGTCGGCGACGTCCACGTGCGCGGGCAACCCGGTACCGACCCGACCGGCGACGTACTTCACCAGCGGCGCGTAGTGGAGGACCAGGCGATCGCGCAGAGCTTGCTGGTGGGACTCGCCGTAGGTGTGCCAGAGGGCGATGATCCCGGCCTCGACGTCGTCCGCGGTGCGCGACTCGGAGGCCGGGTGAGCGGGTCGTGCGGACGGTGGGATCACCGGAACGTCGTCAGCCATCGAATCAACACCCGGCAGGTCGACAACACCCTCACCACCAGCCCAAACCCCAGGCTCACCGACCACAGCGCCTCCCGCAGCCACACCGCCCGCAGCCACACCGCCCGCAGCCACACCGCCCGCAGCCACACCGCCCGCAGCCACACCGCCGGCAGTAACGCCTCCAGCAGCCGAGCCCTCCTCCGCACCAGCCTCCACACGCCGGCCGGCAACAACGCCGCCCAGCTCCGGGCGGCCGGCAGCGGCCTCAGCACCACGGTCGTCAGCGGCGGCGCGAGGGGCAGCGTGCTCGTCTGCGGCGCGGTCGGCGGCGGCGTGCTGGGTGGTGGCCGCGAGGTCATCGGCGAGGTGGTTCGCCGTGGTGCGGTCGGCGGGCGGGATGTCAGCGGCGGCTGGGGCTGCGGCGGTCGCGGCTTTGGCGGCAGGAGCTTCGGCGAGGGTGGTCTTGGCGCTTGCGGTCTTGGCGGTTGCGGCTTTGGTGGTTGCGGTCTTTGTGGCTCGGGTGTGGGTGTGGCCGTTGCGGCGGGAGTCGTCGGGGGCTCCGTGGTGACCGTTCGTCCCGGTCGGCGCGGGCGCGGCTGGGGAGGGCGCCTCCGACGAAGTCCCGACGTGCGCGGCGGTGGGAGAGGTCACGGTTGCGGTCCGCGAACCTCCCCCTGCGACGTCAGGAGCGGGGGTGGGTTCGGTCATGGATCGCCTTCAACCGGTCGACGGTGACGTGTGTGTAGAGCTGAGTCGTTGCGAGCGTAGCGTGACCGAGAAGCTCTTGAACGGTACGCAGGTCCGCTCCCCCTTCCAACAGGTGCGTGGCCGCGGAGTGCCGCAGACCGTGCGGGCCGATGTCGGCGGACTCCGGTACCGCACCCACTACATCGTGAACAACCCTCCTGGCGGTACGCGGATCGAGCCTGCCGCCGCGCGCGCCGACGAAAAGCGCCCGGTGTGAACGGTCGCTGACCAGCGCCGATCGGCCCTGTTCCACCCAGCGCCGTACTGCCCGTTCAGCCGGTACGCCGAACGGGACGGTGCGTTCGCGCCTGCCCTTGCCCAGAACCCGGATCACCCTTTGGGAGTAGTCGATGTCGTCGAGGTCGAGGCCGCACAACTCGGCGACCCGAACACCTGTGGCGTACAGCAACTCCACCACGGCTTGGTCACGCAGCGCAACCGGATCGCCCTGTTCCGCACCTACTTCCGCTGCTGTCATCGCCGCCTTCGCCTGCTCCTGACGGAGCACGGCGGGCAGCGTCCGGTGCGGCCTGGGCGCGGCCAGCCGCGGCCCCGGGTCGTCCGCGAGCAGGCCGGTGCGGGTCGCCCACGCCGTGAACGCGCGGGCGGAGGCCGCGCGCCGGGCCAGCGAGGTGCGACTGGCACCGGCGGCGTGCTGCGCGGCTAACCACGAGCGGAGTCCGGCCAGGTCGACCGCCTCCACCGCGGCGTCGGCGGGCGTGCCGGAAGCGAGGTGGACCAGCAGGGCGACCACGTCCGCCAGGTAGGCGCGGACCGTGTGCGGGGACAGCGCGCGCTCCATCGCCAGGTGGTGTTCGTAGCGATCGACCACGGCCGCCACGTCCTCGGGCAGCTCACGGCGCAGGCCGACCAGGTCGACGCGGGGTGTCCGAGCGTGCGGCGGCGGGGACATAACCCCTGACGCTGCGCCCTCGGGCGCACTTGGTCAAGTATCGCCACGCGCACCTCCTTCCTGGGAGCGCTTCCAGCCCGCATCGACCCGCTGCGCGAGGTCGATCAGCTCGAGTTCGGGCAGCAGCGCCCGCACCCGCGACAGCTCGACCCCCGACTCGACCGAGATGGCTTCCGCGCTCGCACCCGTCCGCAGACCCAGCGCCTCGTACACCCGCAGCGCCTCGCCCTGTGGAAGTCCGGCTTCGGTGTTCCGCGTGGCCTCGACGAGGTCCACCCCGAGCCGCCCGGTCGACTCGATGATCTCCGCCACACTGCTCACCGGCTGCGCCTCGCCCGAACGCAGCAGGTCGTGGCACCCGGACGACGTCGAGGACGTGACCGGCCCCGGCACCGCCATCAGCACCCGCCCCAGCGCCGCGGTAGAGGCGGCGGTGTTCTTCGCCCCGCTGCGCCGCCCGGCTTCCACCACGACCGTGCCCTCGCCGAGCGCCGCGATGAGCCGGTTCCGGGTGATGAACCGGTACCGAGCGGGTC
The DNA here is from genome assembly GCF_037401995.1 of Saccharothrix sp. CCNWYY140. NCBI lineage: Bacteria > Bacillati > Actinomycetota > Actinomycetes > Pseudonocardiales > Pseudonocardiaceae > Saccharothrix > Saccharothrix sp. CCNWYY140. Next base: position 19,742 of record NZ_JBBEGC010000059.1, on the reverse strand, counting down.
GACAGCCGGGCGGGTACTCGCTCACCACCAGACCGTGCTGCGGGATGCGCTCCAACAGCCCCTGGTGCCCCGCCGGATAGGCGATGTCCACCCCGCACGCGAGCACGGCGATCGTCGGACCGCCCGCGGCCAGCGCTCCCCGGTGAGCGGCACCATCGATGCCGTACGCGGCACCGGACACCACCGTCACCCCGGCTTCGGCCAGCCCGAACCCGAACTCGGCGGCAACGTGCTGCCCGTACCCCGTGGCCGCCCGACTACCGACCACCGCAACCGACCGCTCGGCCAACGCGGCGAGGTCACCAGAGCCACGCACCCAGACAGCCAACGGCGCCAGCCCACACCGCAGGCCGTGGGCAGCGGCGATGGCGAGTGCGTTGAACGGCCACTCCGGCCACTCGTCGTCTTCGGGGATGACCAGCCGACCGCCAAGTCCTTCGACCGCCGCGAGGTCTTCTTCGGCCCGGTAGTCGTCACGCCGGGCCGAGGTCTGGTTGGCGACGGATTGGGGGACCTCGCCCTTCCGCACCCGCCGAGCCGCCTCCACGGCACCGAACTCGGCGACGAACTCGGCAAGCGCGGTCGCCGGCGGCTCGGCCACCCGGGACAGGTAGGCACGCGCAAGCCGAACCTCATCGCGGCTCACCACCCACCACCCCACCCCAACCCGGCCCGACTCCGCCAACACCAGCCCCCGGCCACCGCCCACGCCCGCCGTGACGGCCAGCGCCACGACCACCGCCATGACCACCGCCGTAGCCGCCGCCAAGACCACCGCTGTGACCACCGCTGTGACCACCGCCGTGACCACTGCCATAGCCGCTGCCATGACCACTGCCGTGAGCGCCGCCATGAGCAGCAATGGGCCAAGACCAGCACCCGCCATCGCAGCCGAAGACCCCAGCCGGGCACCCGCCGTTGCCACCGGTCGCCCGCGCCGCGCACTCGCCACTGCCGCCAGAAGCCAGCGCCGCGCACTCGCCATCCGGGGCCTGCGGCGACGGACCGCCACCGCCACCGCCACCGCCGGAGTCGAGACAAGGGCAGGTGAGGGCGTGACCGGCGTTCGTCGGGCACGGGTACCTGCACCTGCCTGCGGCTCGACATCGGTAGTCGCGGCAGGCATGGGGACCACCGCGTCCGTTGGTCGTCCCGGCGTAGGCGGGGGTGGCGGTGTGGTGGGGGTGGTTGGTTCCGGGGCAGTTGGTGGTCATGACGACCTGTCCTCTCGTGGTGGGGATTGGCGTTGTTGGGATTGGGGTTGGATCGGTAGGCGGATTCGGGTGCCTGGCCAGCCGAGGGTCCAAGTTCGGCCGGCGGACTTGTCCTGGAGGCGGCGGAGGGTGGGGCGGCGGAGGGTGGGGCGGCCGGCGTAGGGACCCTCTCGGGCGGTCTCGGGAGGGGGTGGGTGTGCGTGGGGTTGGGGGGTCACCTGGCGGATGCGCCACGGGTGGGGGTGGGGGTGGGTCATGGGGTTCTCCGTTCGCGGAATTCGAGGGCCGCGCCGACGTGGTCCTCGGTGGGGAGGTCGGTTTCGGCCAGGTCGGCCAAGGTCCAGGCGACGCGCAGGCAGCGGTCCGCGCCTCGGCCGGTCAGTGCGCCCCTGGACAGCGCTCGGTCCAGGAGGGATGTCGTCTGCCTGGGGAGGCGGTACTCGCGGCGCAGGATCGGGCCCGGGACCTCGGCGTTCGTGTGCCAGCCGTGGCGGGACCAGCGGGCGTGGGCACGGGCGCGGGCGTTCGCCACGCGTTGTCGCACCGTCGCGGTGGATTCCGGGTCGGGAAGACCGGCGTCCATCATCACGGTGAGCGGGCGCATCAGGACTCGGAGATCCACGCGATCCAGGAGTGGGCCCGACAGTTTGGCCTGGTAGCGGCGCTTGATGCCCGGGACGCAGGTGCAGTCGATGTCCTTCGCAGGAGCGCAGGGACACGGATTGGTGGCCAGCACCAATTGGAAGCGGGCCGGATAGCGCGCGATGCCGTGGAGCCTGGCGATCCGTACTTCACCTTCCTCCAGAACAGTGCGCAATGCGTCGAGTTTCGTGGAACCGAATTCACAGGCCTCGTCGATGAACAAGACACCTTTGTGCGCCCGACTCACCGCGCCCGGTTTCGCCAATCCGCTGCCACCGCCCACCAACGCCGCGGTGGAGGCGGTGGAGTGGAGTGACACGAACGGCGGCGTCGAGACCAGTGGTGTCTCGGGTTCCAACAAACCGGCGATGGAGTGCACGGCGGTGACACTCAGCGCCTCGTCCGGAGTAAGCGGTGGCAAGAGGCTTACCAGGCGTTCTGCCAGCATCGTCTTGCCGGTGCCGGGAGGACCCGTGAGCAGGACGTGGTGCCCGCCGGCGGCAGCGACTTCGAGTGCCCACCTTGCCTCCGGCTGGCCGACCACGTCTGCGAGGTCGGGGCCAGGAGTCGGAGGTGGGGGTGTGAAGGGCGGCGGGCGATGTAGTGCGCTGTTGTTGCCGGCTAGCCAATCCACGACGTTCCCGAGCGAGTCGGCGCCGTACAGCTCGACACCGTCCACCAGTGCTGCTTCGCGTAGGGACGCCGTGGGGACCACTGCTCGGGGTAGGCCGGCTCTGCGGGCGGCCAGGAGGGCGGGCAAGACGCCGCGGACCGAGCGGACTCGGCCGTCCAAGGCGAGTTCGCCCAGGAGGACGGTGCCCTCCAGGCGCTCCGCCGGCACGGCCTGCGAGGCCGCGAGGACCACGCACGCCAAGGCCAGGTCGTAGCTGGAGCCGACCTTCGGCAGGGACGCCGGTGACAGGCCCAGCGTGACGCGTTGGGTGGGCCACTCGTGTCCGGTGTTCCTCACGGCCGCGCGCACGCGGTCCTTGGACTCCTGGAGGGCCGCGTCGGGTAGGCCGACGAGCTTGGTGAGCACGGCGCCCGCGCCCACGTCCGCTTCGATCTCCACCGGTACGCCGTCCACCCCGAACAGGGCGACGCACCACGCCCGTGCGAGTGCCATCTCAGGCTCCTCGCACGTGGTGCAGCCGGACCGGACCCGTGGGCGGCCAGTGGATGCCGATCAGGTCGAACCGGATGCGCATCCAGCCCAGGCCGTGCGCGCGCAGCCACCGCCTCGCCAGGTCGCCGATCCGGCCCAATTTCTCCGGGGTGACGGCTTCCAAGGGGTGGTCGTGGGTGGTTCCGGAGCGGCATTTGACTTCGCAGACGACCAGTTGTTCGCGGTCGGTCGCCACCACGTCCAGTTCGCCCGCTTTGCAGCGCCAATTGCGCGCGAGGATGACCAGGCGCTGGTGCTCTTCTAGGTACCGGCACGCGAGGTCTTCACCGCGTCGGCCGAGTTCCTGGGTGTCCATTTCCGCCTCCGGGAGGTCGAGTTATCGTGCCTCGACTGTGGCGGAGCGGGAGGATCAATGCCGGCAGTGAATTCGGAACTGTGGACAACTTCGGGCCTGTGGACAACTTCAGGCGACCAAGTAACACGAAAGAGTGAGAAACACGGAAGGGGCCCACCCGTGGTGGGTGGACCCCTTCCGAAGCTGAGCGGCGGTCAGGAGTTGAACGGACCGTCCTCGGGCAGGCGCAGGTCGGGCTTGTCGAGCTCTTCGACGTTGACGTCCTTGAACGTGATCACCCGGACGTTCTTCACGAACCGGGCAGGCCGGTACATGTCCCACACCCAGGCGTCGGACATCCGCACCTCGAAGTAGACCTCGCCGTCCGCGTTGCGGACCTGCACGTCCACCGAGTTGGCCAGGTAGAACCGCCGCTCGGTCTCCACGACGAACGAGAACTGGCTGACGATGTCGCGGTACTCCTTGTACAGCGACAACTCCATCTCGGTCTCGTACTTCTCGAGATCCTCTGCACTCATTGCGCCTCCGCGCGGGTCGTGCTCATCGAGTCCGCGCCCCTCCTCGTCGCGAGCCTGCCACCGCTGGTCTGCGGCGATGTTCCATTCTGGACCACGGCGGGCGAAAGCACGTCGCGCGCCACCCGGTGCGGCGCGGTCAAGCCGTGTCGAGCCCCCGCCGAGGCCACGTTCGCATACGACCAGCGGTGCTCCGCGCTCGGCCCGTGTTCCAGCAGCGCGGCCTGGTGCTCGGGGGTGCTGTAGCCCTTGTGCACGTCGAACCCGTACACCGGGTGCTCGGCGTGCAGCGAGGTCATGATGCGGTCCCTGGTGACCTTGGCCAGCACGGACGCCGCCGCCACGCACGCCGCCACCCGGTCGCCCTTGACGACCGGCATGTTCGGCGCGGTCAGGCCCGGGACGGGGAAGCCGTCGGTCAGCACGTACCCGGGGTGCGCGGACAGCTGCGCCACCGCCCGCCGCATGCCCTCGATGTTGGCCACGTGCACGCCGATGAGGTCCACCTCGGCCGCGGGCACCACGATCACCGCGTAGTCCACGGCGCGCTTGAGCACCAGGTCGTACATGCGGTCGCGCGCGGCGGCGGTGAGTAGCTTCGAGTCGGTCAGGCCCTCGAACCGGGCCGCGTCACCCGGCTTGAGCACGCACGACGCGATGACCAGCGGCCCGGCGCACGCACCGCGCCCGGCCTCGTCCACCCCGGCCACCGGGCCGAGGCCGCGCCGGTCCAACGCGGCCTGGAACGCCCAGATGCCCGCGGTCTGCCGTACCTGCGCGCGAGGCGGCTTGCGGATCACCACCCGACCCTATCCCAGCCCGGAACGGCGCTCCCGGAAGAGCCGGACCCGAGCGCGCACCCGACGGCTGAGCAGCAGCAACGGCCACGCGCCCACCAAGCCCACGCCGAGCGGCACCGCGGACTGCCACGCGGGCGCGCCCAGCGCCACGGCCTGCGGGTTGTGGTCGCCCACGCCCTGCCAGCGCGACGGGGGCAGCACGATCACCCGCGCCTTGCCCACCACGTTGTCCACCGGCACCAGCCCGGCCTGCGGTCCCTGGTCCCGCGCCTGGCACCGCGAGTCGCACGAGTCGTTGCGGTTGTCGCCGAGCACGAACAGGTACCCGTCCGGGATCGTGACCTCGGCGAACGAGTCCTGGGACGTCCCGCGCCCCGGCTCCCAGTACAGGTAGGGCTCGTCCAGCGGCTTGCCGTCGACCATGACCCGGTTCTGGTTGTCGCAGCACGACACCGTCTGCCCGCCGACCGCGATGACCCGCTTGACGAAGTCCTCCTTGTTCGCCGTCGGCACCCCGACCAGCGAACCCAGCCCCTGGAAGAACCCGACCACCGGGTTGTTCGGCTCCAGCGGCGCGAACTCCTGGTTGATCCACGCGTCCGGCCCGTGGAAGACCACGACGTCACCCGGCGACGGTTCGGTGAAGTTGTAGGTGACCTTGTCCACCAGCACCCGGTCCCCGAAGCACGGTGAGGTGCACCCGTGCAGGGTCTGCTCCATCGACTCCGACGGGATCATGTAGACCCGCGCCAGGAACGTCTGGATCAGGAACGCGAGCCCGACCGCCACCACGACCAGGATCGGCAGCTCACGCCAGAAGGACCCCTTCTTCTTGGCCTTCTTGCGTGAGCGCTGACGCCACGCCTCGATCTTCTCCTCGTCGGAGGCACGGGAGGAGTCCTCGTCGGAGGAACCGTGGGAAGGTGCGACGTCTACCACCCTCCCAGCCTACCCATCAGCCCTGTGTGGACCTGGTCAACCGACGTCGCAGCCGCTTGCCGAAGAACACCAGCGGGAAGGCGCCCAGCAGGCCCATGCCCAGCGGGACGCCCTGCTGCCACGCGGGCGCGCCCAGCGCCACGGCCTGCGGGTTGTGGTCGCTGATGCCCTGCCAGCGCCCCGGCGGCAGCACGATCACGCGCGCCTTGCCGATCACGTTCTCCTCGGGCACGACGCCGTTGACCTTGCCGCCGCCCTGGCGCCGCGAGTCGGTGGAGTTGGTGCGGTTGTCGCCCATCACCCACAGGGTGCCCTCGGGCACCTTGACCGGCTCGAACGGCTCGTGGTCCTCGGGACCGGTGCCGGGCTGCCAGTAGATGTACGGCTCGTCCAGCGGCTTGCCGTCGACCTTGATGCGGTGCTGCTCGTCGCAGCACTCCACGGTCTGGCCGCCGACGGCGATCACGCGCTTGACGAAGTCGCGCTCGTCCGGCGGCGCGAGACCGACCAGGGACATCAGGCCCTGGAAGCCGCGCACGACGGGGTTCTCGGAGCGGGGCGACTGGAAGTCGTTCTGGCCCCAGGACTCGGGGCCGCGGAACACCACGACCTCGCCCGGTTCGATCTCGCCGAAGTCGTAGACGAGCTTGTCGACCAGGACCCGGTCGCCGAAGCACGGGGAGGTGCAGCCGTGCAGCGTCTTCTCCATCGACGCCGACGGGATGACGTACACCCGGGCCAGGAACGTCTGGATCAGGAAGGTGAGCACCAGGGCTGTCGCCGCCAGGACGAGCAGCTCCCGCCACAGCGGGGGCTTCTTCTTCTGGGGCTTGCCCTTCTGGGGCTCACCGCCCGACGCCGAGCCCTCGGGGGACTCGGCGTCGGGTTCGTCCTGACCGTCTTCGCCTGCGGCGCGGTGCACGGGTTCTGCCACGTGGGGCAGGTTATCGGTAACGCGTCGATCCGGCGTCAGGAGGCCGGCTTCGCGTCCCGCTTCTCCTTGATCTTGGCGGCCTTGCCGCGCAGGTCGCGGAGGTAGTACAGCTTCGCGCGACGCACGTCGCCGCGGGAGGCGACCTCGATCTCCGCGATGTTCGGGGAGTGCACCGGGAAGGTGCGCTCGACGCCCACGCCGAAGGAGACCTTGCGCACGGTGAAGGTCTCGCGGATGCCACCGCCCTGGCGGCGGATGACGACGCCCTGGAACACCTGGACGCGCTCGCGGTTGCCCTCGATGACGCGGACGTGGACCTTCAGCGTGTCGCCCGGCCGGAAGCTCGGGATGTCGGAGCGCAGCGACTGGGCGTCAAGAGCGTCCAGGGTGTTCATGGTCCGTCCTCTACGTTTTCATTCACTTCCCCAGAGGCGCGTGCCATCTCAACTCGCACACGTGCATGGGGGCGGGCTCAAAGCGCACACCGGTCTACCCGGGTGCAGCAACCTGTCCAGTGTGCCAGACGGGGCTGTCCCCCACGAAATCGGGGCTCAGCCCAGCTCGTCCAGCAGCTTGCGGTCGTGCTTGTCCAGCGCGCCCTCCGGGAGGGCGGCCAGCAGGTCGGGGCGGCGTTCCCGCGTGCGGCGCAGCGCCTGGTCGCGCCGCCAGCGGTCGATCGCCTTGTGGTTGCCCGAGCGCAGCACGTCGGGCACGGCCAGGTCCCGCCACACCTCGGGCCGGGTGTAGGAGGGGCCTTCCAGCAGGCCGTCGGAGAAGGAGTCCTGCGCGGCGGACGCGGGGTTGCCCAGCACGCCGGGCAGCAGCCGCACCACGGCCTCCACGATCACCAGCACGGCGACTTCGCCGCCGACCAGCACGTAGTCGCCGATGGACACCTCGTCCACCCGCATGCGGCGGGACGCGTCGTCCACCACACGCTGGTCGATGCCCTCATAACGGCCGCACGCGAACACCAAACGCTCTTCGGCGGCGTATTCATGCGCCAGCGCTTGGGTGAAAGGACGCCCCGCGGGCGTGGGGACGATCAAGCGCGGGGTCGGCTCCCCCGCGCACACCTCGTCCAGCGCGTCACCCCACACCTGGGGCTTCATGACCATGCCCGGACCGCCGCCGTAAGGGCTGTCGTCGACCGCCTTGTGGACGTCGTGCGTCCACTTGCGCAGGTCGTGCACGTCGACGCTGATCAGGCCCTTGTCGATGGCCTTGCCGAGCAGTGCGGCGCGCAGCGGGTCGAGGTACTCCGGGAAGATCGTGACGACGTCAATCCGCATCGAGCAGGCCTTCGGGCGGGTCGAGCACGACGCGCCCGCCGGGCACGTCCACCGTGGGCACGATCTGCTTGACGAACGGGACCAGCGCCTCACCGCTGTCCCGCTTGAGCACCAGCAGTTCGCCGCCGGGGCCGTGCACGACTTCCAGGACGGTGCCCACGACCGTGCCGTCGAGCAGTTCGGCGCGCAGGCCTTCCAGCTCGTGGTCGTAGAACTCGTCCGGGTCGCCGGTCGGCGGCAGGTCCTCGGTGCTGACGAACAGCAGCGTGCCGCGCAACGTCTCGGCGACGTCCCTGGTCAGGACCTCCTCGAAACGCACCAGCAGCCGCCCGGAGTGGTTCCGGGCGGCTGCGACGGTGAGGGTGCGGCGCGTGCCGTCGCGCAGCTTGCCGACCAGCGCCGACCCGACGGCGAACCGCTGGTCGGGCGAGTCGGTGCGCACGTCCACGGCGAGTTCACCGTGGATGCCGTGCGCCTTGGCCACGCGGCCGACGACGACGTCCATGCGCGCGCTCAGCGGTCGGTGTCGACCACGTCGACGCGCACGCCACGACCACCGATACCGGCCATCACGGTGCGCAGGGCGGTCGCGGTGCGGCCGGAGCGGCCGATCACCTTGCCGAGGTCGTCCGGGTGGACGTGGACCTCGAGCGTGCGACCGCGCCGGGTCGTGACCAGGTTCACCCGGACGTCGTCCGGGTGGTCGACGATGCCCCGAACGAGGTGTTCGAGGGCGTCAGCCAACAAGCTCACGCCTCGTCCTTGGGAGCCTCGGCCTCATCGGACTTCTTGGCCGCCTTCTTCTTCGGCGTGGTGGCCTCGGTCGTCGGCGCGTCACCGGCCGCGGCGAGCGCGGCGGCGAACAGGTCGGCCTTGGAGGTCTTGGCCTCCTTGACCTTCAGCGTGCCCTCGGCGCCCGGCAGGCCCTTGAACTTCTGCCAGTCGCCGGTGATCTCGAGGATGCGCTGGACGGACTCGGTCGGCTGCGCGCCGACGCCCAGCCAGTACTGCGCCCGCTCGGACTTGACCTCGATGAACGAGGGCTCCTCCTTCGGGTGGTACTTGCCGATCGTCTCGATGGCCTTGCCGTTGCGGCGGGTGCGCGCGTCGGCGACGACGATCCGGTAGTACGGCTGACGGATCTTGCCAAGCCGCTGAAGCTTGATCTTGACGGCCACGGGTGTGGGTACTCCTCAGGCTCTCTCTTGCTCACGTGCGGGCGCTCCTCACCCGAGTGGGGCACGGGTGGGAAAACCCAGAGGTCTTGGCGCCAGGGCACGGTGAGAGGGACCGACCACGGCGAACAGCCAACCATTCTGCCAGACAGGTCTACTCGACCACGAATCGGGCCACTTCGACACCCGATCCGGTCAACGCTTTCCGCACCGCGCGGGCGTGCTCGACGGCTCCCGGGGTGTCCCCGTGCAGGCACAGGGAGTCCACTTCGACGGCCACAACTTCACCCGTTGTGGCGATGATTTCACCCTTCTCAGCGAGCCGCAGGACCTGCTGGAGGACGGCTTCGGTGCTGGTCAGCACGGCTCCGGGGTCCTTGCGCGACACCAGGGTGCCCTCGGCGGTGTAAGCGCGGTCGGCGAAGGCTTCGCGCACCGGCCGCAGGCCCGCCTGCTCGGCGTGATGAAGAAGACGCGAACCGGGCAGTCCGAGCACCGGAAGGTCCCCGAACGCCTTCACGCCGGCCACCACGGCGGCGGCTTGCGCATCGTGGTGCACGGTCGCGTTGTAGAGGGCGCCGTGCGGCTTGACGTACGACACCCGCGTACCGGCCGCGCGAGCACACGCCTCCAAAGCACCGATCTGGTACAGCACCTCGTCGGCCAGCTCGCCCGGGTCCGCGTCGATGAACCGCCGCCCGAACCCGGCCAGGTCCCGGTACGACACCTGCGCGCCCACGGCGACCCCGCGCGCGGCGGCCTCCACGCACACCCGGCGCATCGTGGACGGGTCGCCGGCGTGGAACCCGCAGGCCACGTTCGCGCTGGTCACGACGTCGAGCAGGGCGGCGTCGTCGCCGAGCCGCCAGATGCCGAAGCCCTCGCCGAGGTCGGAGTTGAGGTCGATCACGTCGGCATCACCCCGACGGAGACCAGCAGCAGCGTCAGACCGGGCAGGAAGTTGTTGACCACGTGCGCCACGACGCTCGCGGTGAGCCTGCGGGTGATCAGCCGGGCGATGCCGATGGGCAGGGCGATCACGATCAGCAGGGACGTGCGCAGCGGCTCCAGGTGGCTCGCCGCGAAGATCAGGGTGGTCAGCACGAACGCGGCCCACTGGCTCCAGCCCTGCCGCTCGATCGCGCCCCACAGCAGGCCGCGGTAGATCAGCTCCTCGCAGATCGGCCCGACGAAGCAGACGTAGAGGAACATCGCGATGGCGGCGGCCAGCGGCAGCCCGGCGCCGTCCACCAGCTCGCCGATCGCGGAGGTGGCGTTCTGGTCGCCCACGACGCGCGACCAGACCAGCGCCGCCAGGTAGGTCAGCACCAGGCCCAGCGCGCCCAGCTTGAGGCCGACCTTCACGTCCGCCCAGTTCCAGCCCAGCCGCAGGTCCACCAGCGGACCGTTGCCGCGCAGCCGGGTGATCACCACGGCGACGGCGGCGGCCAGGACGGTCGGCACCATCGACCCGACCAGGATGAACGCCACCGACGAGCCGATGTCCGTGCCGGACACGCGGGCGGTCGCGGTGATGAACACCGCCGAGAGCACGAACACCGCTTCGACCAGCAGGAACGCGCCGAAACCCCAGCGCTGCCCGGTGCGTTCGGGCACCGGCTCGCGGTGGACGGCGCGCACGCCCTCGATCAGCCCTGTCGGGGGTTCATCCGGAGGATTCACAGTCGATAACCCTAGCTAGGAGGCGCCTACGTACAGGTAGACGGCGGGGAGCAGGTTGTTGGCCGCGTGCGCCACGACGCTCGCCGAGACCCGCCCGGTGATCATCCGGGCGGCCCCGATGGCGAGGCCCTGGGCGAACAGGCTGATGGTGCGCCACGACTCCTCGTGGAGGAACGCGAAGATCAACGCCGTGAGTCCCAGGATCGCGTACCTGGGGACTTTGTAGTGCTCCAGCGCGCTCCACAGGGCGCCCCTGGTGAGGAGTTCCTCCGTCAGGGGCGCACCCAGGAAGACGAACAGGGCCGCGCACGCCAGCCAGACGGACTGGCCACCGGACAACGCCTCGATCTGCTCCAGCGAGGACCCGGTGTCGCGGTTGAGGCGGAGCAGCACGACTCCGAGTACCCAGGCGGCGAGCAGTGACAACCCACCACAGGCCAAGCCCACCTTGATGTCACGCGCCCGGGGGACAAGCCCGAAGTCCCGCTCCGGACCGTGACCGCGGAAGTGGGAGACGACGACGGGGCCGAGGCCGAGGAGGACGTTGGGGAGGAAGACCAGGAGGAGCAGCGGTCCCAGCACGGGCGGGTCGGTGACGTCGACCTCGGCGAACCGGTCGGCGGTGACGGCGGTGAAGACCAGGGAGGACAGGTGGTAGCCGCCGAGGCCGACGAACAGCGCCAGGAAACCCCAGTGCGCCCGCCCGGTGTCCTGCCGTTCCTCCACTCGTCCGAACGTAGCGGCACCGGCTGAACGGACGCTGTGCAGGGTTCAAGATCACCCTGACGGCGGCGTCGGATCCCGGCCGGCACCCGCCTAACTGCGGCTTCGGGTTGGGCGGCGGTGGCTGGACGGGCGGCGGGCGCGGGCTCTGGCGCGGCAGGTGGCGGCACGGCGGGGTCGGGCGGCGGCACGGCGGGTGGCGGCACGGCAGGCGCGGGCGGCGGCTGGGGGTGGGCGGCGGCTTGGGGGGGGAGGGGCGGTCGCTGGGCAAGCAGCGGCGCGGCAGGGTCGGGCGGCAGCGGGCAGGCCTCAGCAGCGGCGGGCGGCAGTGGCGGGCGGCTGGCTGGGTGTGCGCAGGTGGTGGTGCGGTGGTGTTGGAGGTGGGGTGGACGTGCGGTGGGCGTGGCCTCCGGCCCCCGTCTCCATTGTCCCGCGGGGGTACGACATTTCGGTGCGTGGCGGGTGTTGAGGTGTTGGGGCGGGTCTTCGAGCGTTAGTGGATGCGGCCCCGCAGCATGACTAGTTTCGGGTGTCGCAGCGCTTCCAGGTCGGTTCGCGGGTCGGTCTCGTAGACCACGACGTCCGCTGCCGCGCCCTCGGTCAGCGATGGGAAGCCCAGCCACTCCCTGGCAGCCCAGGAAGCCGACGCCAAGGCGTCCGTGCGGCTCATGCCGACCGCGTGCAGAGCGGCGATCTCGTCCACGATGCGGCCGTGGCGGATGCCGCCGCCCGCGTCCGTCCCCGCGTACACCGGCACGCCGGCCTCGATCGCCGAAGCGATGGTGGCCTTGTTGCGGGCGTACAGGTGACGCATGTGGGCCGCGTACTTCGGGAACTTCGCCGCGCCCGAGTCGGCGATGCCGGGGAAGTTCTCGATGTTGATCAAAGTCGGCACCAGGGCCGTGCCGGAGGCGGCCATGAGGGCGATGGTGTCGTCGTCAAGGCCCGTGCCGTGTTCGATGCAGTCGATGCCGGCCGCCAGCAGACCCGGCAGGGCCTCGCCGCCGAAGACGTGCGCGGTGACCCGGGCCTTGGCCTCGTGGGCGACCTTGATCGCCTCCGCCAGCACGTCGTCGGACCACAGCGGGGCCAGGTCGCCGGTCGAGCGGTCGATCCAGTCGCCGATCAGCTTCACCCAGCCGTCGCCCTGGGCCGCCTGCTCTGCCACGGCCGCGGGGAGGTCTCGCTCGTCTTCCAGCTCGACGCCGATGTACTTGATGTACCGCTTCGGCTTTGCGATGTGCCGTCCCGCCCGGATGATGCGCGGCAGGTCCAGGCGCTCCTGCAACGGCCGGGTGTCCAGCGGGGAGCCGCAGTCGCGGATCAGCAGGGTGCCGGCCGAGCGGTCGAGCAGGGCCTGGTCGACCGCCGCAGGCAGGTCCACGGCGCCCTCCGGGCCCAGGCCGACGTGGCAGTGCGCGTCGACCAGGCCCGGCACGAGGTAGCCGCCGTCCACGACGGTCCGCGCGCCGGGGACCGGGCGGGTGCGCACGCGTCCGTTGACCACCCACAGGTCGCGCGGTTCGCCGCCCTCGGGCAGGACGACACCGCGCAGGTGCAGGCCACTCACTTCGGGAACTTGAACTTCGTCGGGTCGAAGCCGGGGGGCAGGTCGTTGAGGCCGCCGCCGTCCAGGCCGGGCGGGAGCTGGCCCATGCCGCCGGGGCCACCCATGCCGGGCGGCATGCCGCCGGGGAGCATGCCGGGCATGCCGGGGAAGCCGCCGCGGATCTTCGGCGGCGTCGGGCCGCGGCCCTTCTTGCCCTTCTTCCCCTTCTTGCCCTTGCCCTTCGGGCCCCGCGCGCCCGGCAGGCCGAACCGGCCGGCCATCTGGGACATCATCTTGCGGGCCTCGAAGAACCGGTTGACCAGGTCGTTCACGTCGCTGACCCGGACGCCCGAGCCGTTGGCGATGCGCAGCCGGCGGGACGCGTTGATGATCTTCGGGTCTTCGCGCTCGGCCGGGGTCATGCCGCGGATGATCGCCTGCACGCGGTCCAGGTGCTTCTCGTCGAGGTTCGCGAGCTGGTCCTTCATCTGGCCCGCGCCGGGCAGCATGCCCAGCAGGTTCGCGATCGGGCCCATCTTGCGCAGGGTGAGCATCTGCTCCAGGAAGTCCTCCAGCGTGAGCTGGCCGGACCCCATCTTCACCGCGGCGGCCTCGGCCTGCTCCGCGTCGAAGGCCTGCTCGGCCTGCTCGATGAGGGTGAGCATGTCGCCCATGCCCAGGATCCGCGACGCCATCCGGTCCGGGTGGAAGACGTCGAAGTCCTCCAGCTTCTCGCCGTTGGACGCGAACAGGATCGGCTGGCCGGTCACCTCGCGGACGCTCAGCGCGGCGCCACCGCGGGCGTCGCCGTCGAGCTTGGTCAGCACCACGCCGGTGAAGCCGACGCCGTCGCGGAACGCGGTCGCTGTGTTGACCGCGTCCTGACCGATCATCGCGTCGACCACGAACAGCACCTCGTCGGGCTGCACGGCGGCGCGGATGTCGATCGCCTGGCGCATCATCTCCTCGTCCACGCCGAGGCGGCCCGCGGTGTCGACCAGCACGATGTCGTGCTGGGCCCGCTTGGCCTCCTCGATGCCGCGCCGGGCCACGTCCACCGGGTCGCCCACGCCGTTGCCCGGCTCGGGGGCGAACACCGGCACGCCGGCCCGCTCGCCCACGACCTGGAGCTGGGTGACCGCGTTGGGCCGCTGGAGGTCGCAGGCGACCAGCATCGGCGTGTGCCCCTGGCCGCGCAGCCACTTGGCGAGCTTGCCCGCCAGGGTCGTCTTACCGGCGCCCTGGAGACCGGCGAGCATGATCACCGAGGGCGGGTTCTTGGCCAGGTTGAGCCGCCGGGTCTCGCCGCCGAGGATCGCGATCAGTTCCTCGTTGACGATCTTGACGACCTGCTGGGCCGGGTTGAGCGCCTGGGAGACCTCGGAGCCCTTGGCGCGCTCCTTGATCTTGGCGATGAAGGTCCGGACGACCGGCAGCGCGACGTCGGCCTCCAGCAGCGCCACCCGGATCTCCCGCGCCGTGGCGTCGATGTCGGCCTCGGAGAGCCGGCCCTTGCCGCGCAGGTTCTGGAGGACCGACGTGAGCCGGTCGGAAAGGGTGTTGAACACGATGCCGTCAGACCTCGCACGTCGTCGGACCAATGACCACCCGCCAGGGTAGCCGGTCTCAGGCCACGGCCAGTCGGAGGCGGTCGCCGCGGGACAGCACGGTCAGGGCCTGCCACCCCAGCGGGGCCTGCCCCTCGGCGAACCTCCTGCGCAGCCGCTCGGCCCGCTTGACGTGCCGGGTGAAGGACTTGGAGCGGATCAGGCGACCCCGCCGCACCTGCCCGGACAACGCCTGTTCGGCGCTCGCGTCGAGCCAGAGGAAGTGGCGGGGGCGGTGGCTCAGGACGCCGACCGCCACCAGGCCGGCTCGGGTCGTCGGTCGGGTGGACGGCTCGTGGACCAGCAGCAGGCCGGACGTGAACAGGGCGAACCAGAGGATGCGCAGCCGGTGCACCAGGTGCACCAGCGGTCGGTAGAACCGGTAGGGCAGGGACGCCGGCAGCACCGTCCGCAGGTAGCCGCGCACCTGGTCGGAGTCCAGCACGACGGCCGCCGCACCCCCGGTGTCGACGTCGGCGAGCATGGTGGTCTTGCCCGCGCCGGGCAGTCCCGCCAGCACGACCAGGGATCGTGGTGCCACGGCGACGACGGTCATCGCTTCCATACTAAAGAGACGTTCCGGACGCCCCCGAGTTCCCGGTGGAAACCGGGGGCGGTCTGTACCCCTCGAACGGACCGCCCCCGGTCTTTCGCCGGTGACGCTCCTCACCGCCCTCCTACCGGGCGGCCCCCCGCGTCACGGCACAAAGCCTGCCGGTACGAAGGGGGCGGGGGCAGCGTGAGCACCCCCGATCGGTTGTGCGTAGACCTACGCATTCCCTCAGCGGGCGGCTACCAGGACGGCGCGTTCGATCTTCTTGCGCTGGGCCGCGTCCAGCGCGCCGGAAGCGGTGATGGCGAAGGAGTCCACGACCGTGGAGCCCAATGTGGACACCCGCGCCCACACGACGTCCACACCGGACTGCTCCAGCGCGTCGGCCACGTGGTGCAGCAGCCCGATCCGGTCCGCCGCACGCAGTTCGAGCACGACCGAGCCGGTGGACTCGTCGTCGAACCACAGCACCTTCGGCGGCGGCGGGTCCTGCGGCGGACCGCCGTAGTCGCGTTCCTTGGCGGCCAGCTTGTCCGCCAGGGCCAGCGAGCCGTCCACCGCGCGGGTCAGCTGCTCGCGCAGCAGGGTCACGTCCGGCAGGGACCCGAACCTCGGGGACACCGTGAACACGTCCACGGCGGCGCCCTCGTGCGAGCCCAGGACCGCCGAGTGGACCTCCAAGGAGTTCAGGGCCAGCACGCCCGCCGCCCGGGACAGCAGTCCTGGACGGTCCTTGGCGACCACGGTGACGGTCGCGGTGTGGTCGCCGGGGTCGATGAGCACGTCCGGCTTGCCCGACTCCAGCACCGCCGCCGCCAGGTCCTGCTGCCGCTGGTCCAGCGGCTCGGGCTTGGGCAGCGGGTCGCCCGCCATCGCCGCCCGGCAGCGCGCCACCAGGTCGCCGACCAGCGACGCCTTCCACTCCGACCACACGCCCGGACCGGTCGCCAGCGCGTCGGACTCGGCCAGCGCGTACAGCAGCTCCAGCAGCACCGGGTCGCCGCCGAGGGTGTCCACGACGCGGCGCACGGTGGCCTCGTCCTCGACGTCCCGGCGGGTCGCGGTGTGCGGCAGCAGCAGGTGGTGGCGGACCAGGGCGGTGAGGGTGGCGACGTCCTGCGGCCACAGGCCCAGCCGTTCGGCGACCTGGGTCGTCAGGGCCGCGCCCACCTCGGAGTGGTCCTGCTGGCGGCCCTTGCCGATGTCGTGCAGCAGCGCGCCCAGCAGCAGCAGGTCCGGGCGCGACACCCGGGTCACCAGGCGTGCCGCGTGCGCGGTCGCCTGCACCAGGTGCCGGTCGACCGTCCACATGTGCGCGGCGTCGCGCGGCGGCAGGTCGCGGACCGCGCCCCACTCGGGGAACAGGCGTCCCCACAAGCCGGTGCGGTCCAGGGCCTCGACCACGTCGATCAGGCCGATGCCGCTGCCCAGCAGGGCCAGCAGCTCCTCGCGGGCCTCGCGCGGCCACGGCTGGCGCAGCTCGGGCGCGGAGTCGGCGAGCTTGGCCAGAGTGCCCGCCGCGATCGGGTGCTTGCTGCGGGCGGCGGCCGTGGCCACGCGCAGCAGCAGCGCCGGGTCCCGGCTCGGGATGGCGTCCCGGGCCAGCGCGACCTCCGTGCCGTGCAGCACCACGCCCTCGTCCAACGGGCGGCGCGCGGGCTGGCGGCGCAGCGGGGAGCGGGCGAACACGCCCAGACCCCGTTTCGGCACGGCCGCACGGGCCGTGCGCATGGCCACGTCCACCGCGTACACGATCGTGCGGGCCGCCGACGACATCGAGCGGGCCAGCTGGAACCGGTCCGCCAGGCCCAGCGCGGCGGCGACCTCGTCGCCGTCCTGGGCGCGCAGCACGTCCCGCGGCTTGCGGGCCACGCGGCGCAGCTCGGTGCGGACGTCCAACAACAGCTTGCGGGCCTCGTTGACCTCGGCCGACGGCCGGTCGGTCAGCTGCGCGGCGGACAACGCGTCCAGCAGCGTCACGTCCCGCAGCCCGCCCCGGCCGTGCTTGAGGTCCGGCTCGACGCGGTGCGCGATCTCGCCGCTGCGCGCCCACCGGCGCTGCGCCGACTCGGCCATCTCGTCCAGCCGGGTCCGCACGCCCGACCGCCACGCCTGGCGCGCGCTGTCCGCGAGCCGGGCGCTGATCTCGGCATCTCCGGCGATGTGCCGGAGGTCCAGCAACCCCAGCGCGGTGCGCAGGTCTCCGGCGGCGACGCGGAGCGCCTCGCCGACCGTGCGCACCGAGTGGTCCAGCCCGATCCCCGAGTTCCACAACGGGTACCAGAGCTTCTCCGCGACCTCGTCCACTCCCTTGTGCCCGTTGTGCACCAGGAGCAGGTCCAGGTCGGAGTAGGGCACCAGCTCGCGCCTGCCCAGTCCCCCCACGGCGACCAGGGCCAGCCCACCGCCCGGTCCACCAACACCCGCTTGCGAGGCGTGCGCGGTGAGCCAGAACTCGTGCAGGTCCACCAGCGCCTCGCGCAACGACTCCCCCGTCAGACGGCGCCGACCTGGCGCGAGCAGGCGGTCCCTCGCTCGCACCAGGTCGTCAGCCGTGACGACGGCCGCCTCGGCGTTGTCCATTACGGCCGTCCCCCGTTCCTACAGAGCGTCCGAGCCGCGCTCCCCGGTCCGAACCCGGATGACCGTGTCGACCGGCGTCACCCAGACCTTCCCGTCACCGATCTTGCCGGTGCGGGCGGCCTCGACGAGCGCGTCCAGCACCTTGTCCACGGCGGCGTCGTCGATGAGCACCTCGACGCGCAGCTTGGGCACGAAGTCCACGGCGTACTCGGCGCCCCGGTAGACCTCGGTGTGGCCCTTCTGCCGGCCGTAGCCCTGGACCTCGCTGACGGTCATGCCCAGCACGCCCAGCTGCTCCAGCGACGCCTTCACGTCGTCCAGGGTGAACGGCTTGATGATGGCGGTGACCAACTTCATGACTTGTTGCTCCCCTCAAGGACCGCGGTGGCGCCGGCGGCGACACTCGGCTTGGTGCTGCCACGCGAACCGAGGCCGCTGCCGAACTCGTACGCGGTCTCCGCGTGCTCGGCCTCGTCGATGCCGCCGACCTCGGACTCCTGGTCGGCGCGGAACCCGACGGTCAGCTTCACCAGGTAGCCCAGGACCAGGCTCAGGACGAAGGAGTACGCGAGCACGGCCAGCGCGCCCACCGCCTGCCGCCACAGCTGGTCCACACCGCCACCGTAGAAGAGGCCGTCGATGCCCGCCGGAGCCGCGGAGCTGGCGAAGAAGCCGATCAGGATGGTGCCGGACAGGCCACCCACCAGGTGCACGCCGACCACGTCGAGCGAGTCGTCGAAGCCGAAGCGGTACTTCAGGCTGACCGCCAGGGCGCACAGCGCGCCGGTGATCGCGCCGATGGCGATCGCGCCCAGCGGGGTGACGCTGGAACAGGCCGGGGTGATCGCGACCAGGCCGGCGACGATGCCCGAGGCGGCGCCCAGCGTGGTGGCGTTGCCGTCGCGGACCCGCTCGACCACGAGCCAGGCCAGCATCGCGGCGGACGTGGCGACCAGGGTGTTGACGAAGGTGACGCCCGCGGTGGTGTTCGCGGCGACCGCGGACCCGGCGTTGAACCCGAACCAGCCGAACCACAGCAGACCCGCGCCCAGCACGACCAGCGGCAGGCTGTGCGGCTTCATGCGGTCCTTGGGCCACCCGACGCGCTTGCCCAGCACG
Source organism: Saccharothrix sp. CCNWYY140 (assembly GCF_037401995.1). Taxonomy (NCBI): domain Bacteria; kingdom Bacillati; phylum Actinomycetota; class Actinomycetes; order Pseudonocardiales; family Pseudonocardiaceae; genus Saccharothrix; species Saccharothrix sp. CCNWYY140. The sequence continues at coordinate 933 of NZ_JBBEGC010000059.1, read as the reverse complement.
ATCGCCAGCGCGAGACCGGCCGCACCGGCGTTGATGTGGACGGCCGTGCCGCCCGCGAAGTCGATCGCGAGGAGCTTGTTGGCGATCCAGCCGCCGGGGTCGATCACGTTGCCGTCGGCGTCCTTGCCGTCGAAGTCGAACACCCAGTGCGCGACCGGGAAGTAGACGACGATCGACCAGAGGCCGGCGAACAGCAGCCACGGCCCGAACCGGGCGCGGTCCGCGATCGCGCCCGAGATCAGGGCGACGGTGATGATCGCGAACATGGCCTGGAAGGCGACGAAGACGGTGGTCGGGATGGTCCCGAACAGCGACTCCTTGCCCAGCAGCCCGTCCAGGCCGAAGAACTCGAACGGCTTGCCCAGCAGGCCGGCGCCGACATCGGTGCCGAACGCGGTGGAATAGCCGACCAGCACCCAGAGCACACCGACCACGCCGATTGCGCCCAGGCTCATCATCATCATGTTGAGCACACTCTTGGACCGGACCATGCCCCCGTAGAAGAAGGCAAGTCCCGGGGTCATCAGCAGCACCAATGCGGAGCTGGTGAGCAACCAGGCGGTGTCCCCTGTATCCACGTCGACCTCCACTGCACGTCGGTTGCGGAGGAGCATCGATACGTCCTGTTTCGCGCGGTCACGTGTCAGGTTTCGCGCGGGTGAACTGTCCGGGGGCTGGTGTTACGGGCACGTTTCACACGCTTGAAGGAAGAGTTTTCGGGTGCAACCAGCTCGGGGACGGCCGCTGTGCGCGGTGACGGTGCGTGGGGCGGTGGTCGCTCTTCGGGTGGCTTGTCGGGGGGCGGTGCCGAGGCGCGTGACGGACCGTGCGGGCAGACGCCGGCGGCGCGGACGCGGGCGGGCGCAGGCGCGGGCGGGTCAGGCGGGCGCAGGCGCGGGCGGGTCAGGCGGGCGCAGGCGCGGGCGGGTCAGG
>NZ_JBBEGC010000058.1:0-47059 GCF_037401995.1 Saccharothrix sp. CCNWYY140 | reverse complement strand
GGCTGCACCCGACCAAAAGTGTGGTAGCCCTTCGGGCAGGCCATACGGGGATGACGGAAGAAGCCCAGGGGAGCGGTCTGCTGCGCGAGCTTCGTGAAAAGCACGCCCTTCGGGCGCGGGAAGCCCTTGGGTCGCGAGAAGCCCTCGGGACGCGGCACCCGCCCGGCCACCTGCCCCGACAGCCGGTCGAACCCCTCGCCACCCGGACTCCCCGCCACCTGAACCCCTCCCCAGCCAAACTCCCGCCAGCCGAACTCCCCGCCACCCGAACTCCCAACCGGCCGAACCGCTGGCCAGCCGAGCTGCCCACCGGCCACACTCCCGACCGGCCAAACCCCTCGCCAGCCGAACTCCTCGCCGGCCAAACTCCCCGCCGACCAAACTCCTCGCCGGCCACGACGACCGCCGTTGTCGTACCCCCGTGCGACGATGGAAGCGGGGGCCGGAGGCCGGCCCAGCTCAACGCATCCGACCCGAACTCACCGCGCCGGACGGGCCGTGATCAGCGACAAAGGCCCCGCCGCCCCCTGCCCCACGGACTCCACGACAAACCCGGTGTCCGCGAGCAGCGCACGGAACTGGCTCTCCGTCCGCTCCCTCCCCCCAGCCGTCACCAGCATGTTGATGTCCGTGTAGAACATCACCGGGTTGTCGGTGTTAGCCGTGTCCGGCAGCACCGACCCGACAATCAACAAAGTCGCGTCCGCCGGCATCGACCCGCGAACGGAGCTGAGCAGCCGCCGCGCGTTGTCGTCATCCCAGTCCTGGAAGACGCTCTTGATGATGTACAAGTCACCCCCGCCCGGCACCGACTCGAAAAAGTCCCCAGCCACGACCTCGCACCGCTCGGACACACCTGCCGCCCCGAGCACACCAGCCGCCTCCGCCACCCCAGCCGCGCTGTCGAAACACACACCAGTCAAATGCGGGTGTGCACCGAGAATGGCGGCCAGCAGCGTGCCGTCGCCGCCGCCGACGTCGACCACTCGGCGCACGTCGGTGTAGTCGTACCCGTCGGCGACCAAGCCGGCCGACACGCGCGACTCCTGGCCCATCGCCACGTTGAACAGAGCCGACAGCTCCGGGTTCTCCGCCAAGTGCACGTAGATGTTCTTCCCGTGCACATGGTCGAAGGCGCATTCACCAGTCTCGACGGTGTGCTTCACCTGCTGCCACGACGAGAACAGGGTCGGGTTGGTGAAGAACCTGGTGAACGCCCACAGCGAGTTCGGCGAGTCGCTTCGCAGCTGCTCGCCCACCTCGGTCAGCGCGAACGTGTCGGGGGTCGGCTCGGCCAACAGACCGATGGCCACCAAGGTGCGCAGCAACCGGTGCAGGGAAGGGGCGTGCGTGCCGGTGGCTGTGGCCAGGTCTGTGCTTGCCGTGATGCCGGCGTGGATGTGGTCGGCCAGGCGGAGTTCTGCGGCCAGGGCCAAGGACTGGGAGGCCATGTACCCGCCGATGACCTCGATCAGCGCGGCACGGTTGCGGATCTGGTCGGTGCGGGCGGGCAGGGTGCTGGTCATCGGTCAGTGCCTTTCGGTGAGGGGGTGTCGGACCCACACGTTGGGTTCGAGGTAGACGGCCTGGTCGTGGACGACGTCCACCTGAACCGGGGTCAGTGCGCCCGGCACGACGACCGGTCCGCTGGTGTCGAAGGGGAGGCCGGTCCACTCGCGCCACTGCGCGAGACTGCCGGAGATGGTCATGGAAACCGGGCACACCTTGAGCACGGAGGCACCCGCCCGCACGTGCACGCGCAGCCACGGGTCGGTCGGCAGGCCGTCGTCCCGCACGCGCGCCGCGTACTCGGTCATCGGCACGTGCGGCTCTTGGTGCTTGGCACTCGGGCGCACGGGAACGACCACATCCCGGTACCCGTGTGCGCGAGCGTTGTCGGCCACGGCGGCCAGGGTGAACGCCGACAAGTTCTGCGCACGCTTCCCCGGCACAACAGCCACTTCCAGTGCGCACAACGTGGTCAACGGACGATCCTCGTAGGTGTCCATCATGCTGAGCTTGAGAGAAGCGTCCCACCCGTTGTCCGGCAACGACTCCACCGAGCCGTCCCAAGCGAACGGCACACTGGCAGCCCTCGCAATCACGATGTCGTCATCATCTACCACGATCATCTGGTGCTGCGGGTACCGGTCGAACGCCCATCCGATCAACATGGGCTCCGGAGGGATGTAAGGCGGCCACTCGGCTTCCATGTACAACATGGCGTCCGTGAGGTCCGGCCGCTCCTTCAAAGTAAGCACACGCATGTCGCCTCCTCACGCGGCCAAGCTGCGAGCGGGCAAGGCCTGTGCGGGCATCTCGCCGCTGTCCGCAGCATGAGCCCGGAGCAGCGCAAGGTATTCCGCGCGCGGCACGGGCACAGCGCCGATGAGCTTGGCGTGGTCGCCGTCGTGTTGGACGTCGACCGCCACGCCGCCGCTCTCCGCCACGCGCCGCACCAGGCACGCCACCGCGACCTTCGCCGCACCGCTGCGCTTGGTGAACTGGGAGTCCGCGCTGAACACGCCGCCGATGCGCACGCCGAACGTGCCGCCGACCAGCTCGTCGCCCTCCCACACCTCGACGCTGTGCGCGTGCCCGGCCCGGTGCAGCTCGATCAGCGCGGCCACCAGCCGGTCAGTGAGCCACCGGGGTTCGCGGCCGGCCCGGCAGCTCTGCACGACCTGCTCGAAGGACGTGTTCAGCGTCGTCGTCCACTCGACCTTGTTCCGCAACTGCTGCCGCAAGCTGCGCTGCACGCGCAACCGGTCCACGAAGATCACCGGTCGAGGGTCGGGCGAGCACCACGCCACGCCGAACGGGTCGTCCCCCAGCGCCGGCACGTCGCCGTACGCGAACTCGTTGACGATCTTCTGCTCCTCTGTGTCCGCCGGGAACGGGTACAACCCGTGCCGGTAGGCCTCCAGCAGCACCCCCGGCGACAGGTCGTCCCGGAAGGCGACCGGGCCTTCCGCCGGGGCGGCGGCGAGGTCCAGGGAGTCCCAGGACATCACGCCGCCCCGAGGAACTCGATGGCGGTCAGGTAGTCGATGTAGCGGTCCAGCATGGCGGCGTCCACCGGCGGGATCTCGATGCCGCTGCCGCGCAGCGCCTCGGTCACGTTGGTCTGCGTGAACACCGGGAACGTCGTCTCCAGGTACATCTCCGCCACGCTCATGGACCCGGCCGCGCACCGGTCGATGAACAGCGGCGCGAACGGCGTCATCGGGTGGTCGGGCTGTTCGACGGCGATGCGCACCATCTCGTCCAGCCACTCGCTCCACGCCACCTCGCGCACGTCGTGCCCGTGCGCGCGCAGCCGGTCCACCAGCACGGAGATATTGACCTTGCCCGCGTTGGTGAGGTGGTAGACCTCGCCGCCGGGCAACGACTTCCCGGCGATGTGCGCGACGGCGGCGGCGAACACGTCGACCGGCGTGTAGTCCAGCGGCAGTTCGGCGACGGGCGCGGTCCCGGTGTCCACCACGAACTTCTTCATCGCGCACATCTCGGTGGCGATGTTCCACGCCCCGTTGACCCGGTCGCCGGAGATGTCCGCCGCCCGGTACACCGCGACCGGCAGGCCGCGCTCGGACGCCGCGTGCAGCAACGCCTCCGCGACCCACTTGCTCTCGACGTACCCCACGGACAGGTGGTCCGCGTAACCCAGCGGAGTGGTCTCGGTGACGTGCCGGACACCGGCCGTGCCGAAGCCCGCGATGACCGCCATCGTGGACGTGTAGTGCACCGGGATGTTGCGGTGCCGCGCGGCCATCCGGATGATCTCGCGGGTGCCGTCGACGTTGGCTGGCTTCATGTGCGAGTACGGGTAGATGAAGTTCACCCGCCCGCCCGGGTGGTGGATGACGTCCACCGTGCGGGCCAGCCGGTCGAAGTCCTCTTCGGACAGTCCCAGGCCGGGGTCGCCCAGGTCGCCCGGCACGGCCACGACGCGGGACCGGAACCGGGCGAGGTCGTCGCCGAAGTAGTGCACGGCGTTGGCCTGCACCCGGCGCAACCCGTGCTCGGCGTCGTCGGCGCGGACCAGGCAGTGCACGGTGGCGTTGGTCTTCTCCAGCAGCTCGCGCAGCAGGTAGATGCCGAGGAACCCGGTGGCGCCGGTGAGGAACACGTGCCGCGGGTCCTGCCAGTTGGCGGGGTCCTCGACTTCGCGCCGGATCTCGACGTCCAGGGCCGATTCGGCCGCGAAGTCGACCTTGCGGCGGGTGTCGTCGCCGGCGAGCGTGCCCTCGCGGGCCGCGCGCACGGCACGGGCGAAGCTGCGCAGGGTGGCGTCCTCCAGCAGCAGCCGGATCAGCGGGCGGACCTGCGTGATCAGCACGCCCAGCGAGCCGCGCACCTTGGCCATCAGCTCGGCGGCGAGGATGGAGTTGCCGCCCAGCTCGAAGAAGTTGTCCTCCGCCGCCACCCGGTCCACCTTGAGCACCTGCCGCCACAGCCGGGCGACACCGCGCTCCACCAGGTCCACAGGGCCGTCCTCGACCGCCTCCCGCACAGCGACCTCCGGCGCGGGCAGGGCGGCGAGGTCGACCTTGCCGTTGGTCTTCAGCGGCAGTTCGGGCAGGGCGACGAACGCCGTGGGCACCATGTAGTCGGGCAGGTGGCGGCCGGCGAACTCGCGCAACTCCTTGCCGTCCACCGGCTTCGAGGTCGTGAAGTACGCGGCGAGCCGCTTCTGGCCGTTGTTCTCGTAGGCGGTGACGGCGACCGTGTCCACGGCGTCGTGGGCCGCCAGCGTGGCCTCCACCTCGCCGGGCTCGACGCGGAACCCGCGGATCTTGAGCTGGCGGTCGATGCGGCCCAGCACCTCGACACCGCCGTCGGCGGTCCACGCGCCCAGGTCACCGGTCCGGAACACGCGCCCCTCGGGGGTGGACCGGAAGCGGTGGTCGGCGTCCTCGGTGAGGTAGCCGCGGGCCACGCCGCGCCCGCCGATGTGGATCTCGCCGCGCGGCGCGGGGTTGCCGTGCTCGTCGAGGATGTGCACGAACGTCCCGGGCAGCGGCTCGCCGACCGGGGCCGCGCCGCGCTCGGGCAGCACGTCGGCGGTCAGCTCCGCCACGCACGAGGTGATCGTGGTCTCGGTGAGGCCGTAGGCGTTGACCAGCCGCACGCCGGGCATGAGGTCCAGCGCCAGGCGGCAGTCCTCGGCGTTGACCGCCTCGCCGCCGACGATGACCAGCCGCACCGGCAGCTCGCCCGCGCCGCGCTCGACCTCCGACAGGAACCGCCGCCAGTAGGCGGGGGTGAGGTCCATGACGGTGATCCCGTGGTGGCGCAGGCGTTCCGGCAGCTCGCTGGGCGCCCACACGGTCTCCGGCAGCACCAGGGTCGCGCCGGCCAGCAGCGCGGTCGTGATCTGCTCGATGGAGGTGTCGAAGGACAGCGCGCCGAACTGGAGGACGTGGTCGTCGGGCGTGATGCCGTACCGGCCTTCGAGTTCCGCGCACAGGTAGCTCAGCGACTCGTGCTCGACCACGACGCCCTTCGGCGTGCCGGTCGACCCCGAGGTGTAGATGATGTACGCCGCGTCCGCGCCGTGCACGGCCACCGGCACGGCGGTCGGGGCGTCGGTCCCGGAGTCCGGGGTGACCGCCGTGACGGGCAGGTCGGCGAAGCGGGCGACGTCGTGGGTCAGGACGATGCCGCAGCCGGTCTCCTTGACGAACCCCTCGACGCGGCCGTCGGGCGCGCTCGGCTCGACCGGGAGGTACGCGGCGCCGGCCTTCCAGATCGCGAGCAGGCTCACGATCGCGTCGACCGAGCGCTCCAGGTGGACCATGACGACCGAGTCGGGGCCGGCGCCGTGGCCGACGAGGACGCGGGCGAGGCCGTTCGCGCGGCGCTCCAGCTCCGCGTAGCCGATCCTCGCGTCGCCGTGGACGACCGCCGCCCGGTCGGGTTGCGACGCGGCACGGGTGGCGAACAGTTCGTGGACACGCGGTTGCCTACGGATGTTCATGGGTTCCCTCGGGGTGCCGCCGAATTTCTCGATAACGACGACATTACCGACGGATCCCGGTTCCCCCGACTACCAGAACGAGCGTCGCTCGGCTCGGGTTCCCGCATCCCCGACTACTCATCAAGGTAGTCCGGAAGACATTGTCGAATCGCGCTGGAATCGCACTGGAAAACGGCCGGCGGCCTGGTGGTCCGGAGGGTCAGGCCATCGCGGGGACGTGCCGCACGAGTTCGGCGCGCGAGTTGATGCCCAGGCGGCGGAACAGGCTGCGCAGGTGGTAGTTGACCGTGTGCGGGGACAGCCGGACCCGGGTGGCGATCTGCCGGTTGGTCATGCCCTCGGCGACCAGCCGGGCGATGGCCCGCTCGACGCCGCTGAACGTGTCCCAGGCCTGGTTCGACTCGGCCGGTTCGCCCAGGTCGGCGCGGTCGCGGCGGGCCAGTGCCGCCGCCCACGGGTCGGTGTGCACGACCGCCGCCAGGGCGGCGGGATCCTGGTCCAGCAACGCCCGCGCGTGCGCGGCGGCGGCCACCACCGTGGGCACGGCGGGGTTGGCGGCGGCCAGCCGTTCGGCGCGGGCGACCACGCGGCGGGCCAGGTCCGGGTCGTCGGCGGCGGTGGCGGTGCGGACCAGCCACGGCGCGGCGGCCGGTTCGGCGACCAGCAGCGCCGCGCCGGTCGAGGCGGCTGCGGCGGCGGCCCGTTCCGGCCCGTAGCGGCGGGCGGTGACCAGCAGCGACACCCAGTCGTGCAGGACCGACCGGAGGGCGTGGCCGGGGACGGTCTCGGCGAGCAGGGCCGCCGCGCGGTCGACGTCACCGGTCCGCAGCGCCACCGCCGCGAGCACGGCGCGGGCGTGCGGGACCAGGAGGAGGACGCCGGACCGGCGGCCGGCGGCGATCCCGCGCTCGGCCAGGGCGGCGGCCTCGTCCAGCCGGCCCTCGACCAGCAGCACGGCGGCCTCCACGACGTCCACACAGCCGGCGTAGCACTCGCGTTCGGGCGGGCCGAGGTCGTCGCGGGTGGCGCGGAGCAGGGCGTGGGCCTCGTCCAGGCGGCGGAGGCTGCCCAGCTTGTCGGCCAGCGCGAGCCGCTGCCACAGCCGCCAGTGCGGCACCCGGCTCTCGTGGGCACGGGCCAGGTTCAGGGCGTCCGCGACCAGTCCACGCCGCCACCGGAGATCGGACAGCACCAGCGCCGCCGCCGCTGCGCCCGCCGACCCCCGAGCACCCGCCAGGACCGACTCCGCCACGCCCTCCGCGCGCCGGTCCCCGGCCAGTGCCAGGGCCGCGAGCCGGGTGGCGGTGGCCTCGTCGGCCAGGCGGCCGGACGTGGCGTGCACCCGCTCGGCGGCGGCTCGCGCGCCGGTCGCATCCCCCTTGAGCAGCAGCAGGTTCGCCAGCAGCCCGTGCAGGTCGTCGGCGTGCCGGGCGGCGCCGGGTCGGGCCAGCGCGCCGCGCACCAGGACCAGCGAGCGGGTCAGCTCGTCGGCCGACCGGTCCGCCGCGGCCCGCCGCCCCGGCAGCCGGTCGCAGTCGGCCGTCACCGCGTCCCGCAGCACCCGCGGCATGGCGGCCAGCACCGCCGACCACACCGGCTCGTCCCGAAACCGCAGGTCGTCACCGGCCCATTCGAGGACGTCCGCCTCCAGCAGGGCCTCCACCGCGCCCAACAGCTGGGTGACCCGCTGCCCGGTCAGCTCGGCGAGGTCCGCGACCCGGCAGGTCCGCCCCACCACCGCCGCCACCTGCGCCAACGTCCAGGCGCCGGGGGTGTCGCGCACCCGGTCGCGCACGCGCGCGGGGACGTCGCCGGCCCCCGCCGCCGCACTTCCGGAGTCGCTTTCCCCGTACCGCACACCGCCATCGTGCATTCACGCACCCCGCGGCTCAACACCCCTTACCCGGCGATGGCCCGCGCGATTACCGGGAAATAGGCGGAACCGGCCTCCCGCGACTACCCGGACGATTACCCGGGTTTGTTTGGATCTGCCGCGAAGGCACAGCGGGAAATTCAGGCGTGATTGGAGTCCACATGATCGAGGGACGCGTCCGCGACGTGATCGCATCGGTGTTCTCGGTCCACCCGGACGAGCTGCCCGCGCGGCTCGACCCGGACACCCTGCCGGGGTGGACGTCCCTGCGCCAGGTCCAGCTGGTGCTGGCGCTGGAGCGGGAGTTCGGCGTCGAGGTGGACCCGGTGCTCGTGCCCGACCTGGTGTCCGAGCGGGCGATAGTCGAGATGCTCGCGGAGGCGGCAGCGTGAACGGCACGTTCTACGCCAACCTGCGCACCGTCCACGACGTCATCGGGTTCCACGGCTGGCAGCGCCCCGACCACGTGGCGGTGATCTGCGAGGACCGCCGGGTCACCTACGGCGAGCTGGCGCTGTGGAGCAACCGCACCGCCAACGCCCTGCGCGCGCACGGCGTCCGGCCCGGCGACCGCGTCGCCTACCTGGGCAAGGAGTCCGAGCGGTACTACGAGGTGCTGTTCGCGTGCGCCATCGCGGGCGCGGTGGTGGTGCCGATCAACTGGCGGCTGACGCCGGCGGAGATCCACCACATCCTGCTGGACTCCGGTTCGACCGTCCTGTTCGCCGACGACGTCACCGTGGTCGAGGGCCTGCGGGGGTTGCCGGAGCTGCGGCACGTCGTGCCGATCGCCGCGCTGCCCGAGTGGCGCGGCGCGGACGACACCGACAGCGACCCCACGTGGGACGTGGACCACCCCGTGGCGCAGGTCTACACGAGCGGCACGACCGGCAACCCCAAGGGCGTCGTCCTGGCGCACCGCAGTTTCTTCGCCGTGAAGGCCGCGCTGGCGGCGGCCGAGCTGGACTGGATCGACTGGCGGGCCGACGACATCAGCCTCATCGGCATCCCCGGTTTCCACATCGGCGGCCTGTGGTGGTCGATCCAGGGGTTCGGCGCGGGCATCACGATGGTGTCGGTGCCGGTGTTCGCCGGGAACCAGGCCGTGCGGCTGGTGCGTGAACTGGGTGTCACCACGGCGTGCGTCGTGCCGGCGCAGATGCAGATGATGCTGGCGCCGCCCCGGCCCCGGCGCGAGGACTTCACCACGCTGCGCAAGGTCGTCTACGGCGGCTCGCCGATCTCCGAGGCGCTGCTCGCGCGGTGCCTGGACACGTTCGACTGCGAGCTGGCCCAGATCTACGGGTTGTCCGAGAGCGGCAACACCGCCGTGTGCCTGCCGCCGTCCGAGCACGTCGTGGGCAGCGCCCGGATGCGCGCCGCCGGCCGGCCGTACCCCGGGGTGGACATCAAGATCGTGGACCGGGACGGGGACGTCCTGCCGCCCGGCGGGGTCGGCGAGGTGTGCCTGCGGTCGCCGGCGGCGATGCTGGAGTACTGGGGCCTGCCCGAGGCGACCGCGGAGACCCTCGTGGACGGCTGGCTGCACACCGGTGACGCCGGTTTCCTGGACGACGGCTACCTGTTCATCCAGGACCGCATCAAGGACACGATCATCGTGGCGGGCGAGAACGTCTACCCGGCCGAGATCGAGAACGCGCTGGCCGCGCACCCGGACGTGCTGGAGGTCGCCGCGGTCGGCGTGCCCAGCGCGCACTGGGGCGAGGTCGTCCACTGCTTCGTCGTACCCCGCGCTCCCCTCGACGCCGGGTCCCTCACCGGTTTCCTGCGCGGACGCATCGCCGACTTCAAGCTCCCGTCGAGCTACGAGCTGCTCGACGCGCTGCCCCGCAACCCCAGCGGCAAGATCCTGCGCCGCGAGCTCAGGGAGCGGTTCTGGCAGCACCTCGACCGCCGCGTGGCCTAACCGCCTGCGGAAAAGCCCCTACCCCACACTTCACGACAGGCGGAGTCCCATGCGCATCTCCCTGCGACACAACAGCGACTACCGGGCCTTGCGGACCGGCGACCCGACGAAGATAGCCCTGGACTACTCGGAGGACCCGGCCGTCGTCGCCCGGTCCCTGCCCCGCAGGCCCGCCGGCGAGCGCAAGACCGTGCTCCTGCTGGGCGCCAACGGTTTCATCGGCCTGCACATGCTGCGCGAACTGCTGCTCGACACTCGAGTCGGCAAGGTGTACGCGCTGGTGCGGCCGAAGGGCGACCAGACCGGCGAGTCCCGCATCGCCCGCACGGCCCGCAAGTACAAGATGGCGTTGCCCGCCCTGGACAAGCTGGTCGTCTTCGAGGCCGGGTACGTCGAGCCGCAGCTGGGCCTGGACGACGCCCGGTACGAGGAGCTGCTGACGTCGGTCGACGTCGTCGTCGACGCGGCTGGAGCGACGACGCACGAGTACCCGTACTCGAGGTACCGGGCGGAGAAGGTCGTGCCGACCGTGGCGCTGGCGGAGTTCTGCCTGAACCGGCGGTTCAAGACGCTGCACGTGATCGGCTCGGTCGGCAGCGAGGTGTACAAGCGGCGGATGGACTTCCGGCGGACCAGCTTCTTCTTCCAGGGCTACAGCCGGATGAAGTACGTCGTGAAGCACTTGGCGTTGCGCGCGAACCGCGACGGCGTGCCGGTGCACCTGTACCAGGCGCCGTTCGCCCTGGGTGGTCCGTTGACGTCGTTCAAGGACCCCGGGATGGAGTACTCGTTCTGGAACATGATCGGGCACATGGTGCAGCAGGGCCAGACGTGGGAGTCGGAGGCCCGCATCCCGATGGTGGCCGGCGACGTCCTGGCCCGCACAGTCCTGGACAACGCCCTGTCCGAGACCCCGCGGGCCATTACGTACCCCGTCACGCCAGTCACGAACGCCGACCTGGCCACCCGCTTCAACCTGAAAACCGTGCCCTGGCGTGACTTCCGCCGAACCTTGATCCGCGCCAACCGAGTCCGCCTCTCCGAGGTCGACTGGAAACACCCCTTCGCCAGCACCACCCGCGCCCGCCAACGAGCAGCCTTCATCCGCTCCCTCTTCCCCCGCTGCCTGCCGACGGCCCTGACCAACATCGACACGGCAGCCCACACCGCCCCGATCGTGGTGGGCGCGGACCTGACCCCGATCGACATCCTGGAAGCCAACGCCCGCAACATCCGCAAACTGGCGAAGGACCTCCCCCCAGAACCCACCCGAGAATCCCTGGCCCCGGCCCACGCCACCACCCCCCTCCCCACCGCAGCCTGACCCAACTGCTCCACCTGACCACCTCTCGCTGAGCCCGGGGCAGGCCTCCACCCGCCCCGGGCTCCCCCATGCCCGCTGTTCACTTCCGAAAGTTGTCGTACCCCCGTGGGACAATGGAAGCGGGGGCCGGAGGCCACTCCGCCGCGCACGCACGGCGCTCTCGCAACGCTAGGAGCTGGGCAAACGCTGGTGGACTCGGCCGCTGTGGCATTGGGGGACGGCTTCGATGCGCGGGCTGGCATTCGGCGGGCGAGCTGCGGTGAGGTTTCGGGGCGGCTCGCTCGGGTGTGTGGCGGCACCGGCCGAGGTCGGTGGCCCAGAGCGGGCTGGGCAGGCAAGTGGGGTCAGCGGGCGGGGCGGATTCGGCGGGCGGTGCGGGGCAGGCGAGGGCTTGGCGCTGTCGGGCGGCGAGCGGCTGCCGGGGGCGGCTGGAAGGCCCGCTGGCGAGCGGGTGGCTAGCGGCAGGCGGCAAGCAGGCGGCGAGCGGATGGCTAGCGGCAAGCAGGCGGCGAGCGGGTGGCTAGCGGCAAGCAGGCGGCGAGGGGGCGGCTGGCGGCAAGCAGGCGGCGAGCGGCAGGCGGTCGGCGAGCAGGCGGCCAGCGGCAGGCGGCAGGCGGCCAGCGGCGGGCGGTCGGCGGCGGGCGGTCGGCGAGCAGGCGGCGGCAAGCGCGCGGCGAGCTGGAGGCAAGGGTGCGGCGAACCGTGCGGCGAGCGGGCGAAGGCAGGCGCGCGGCAAGCACAGCGGCAAGCGCGCGAGTAGCCGGCGGCAGGCGCAGGGGCGGCAAGCGCGCGCTGGTCGGCGGTGGCTGGCTGGGGCGCGCAGAGCGTGCGGGCGGTGGCTGGCGGGCGCAGAGCGTGCGGGCGGTGGCTGGCGGGCGGGCGCGGAGCGTGCGGGCGGTGGCTGGGGGCGCAGAGCGTGCGGAAGTGGGTGGAGAGCGGGTGGCTGGAAGGCTTGGGCGTGGCCTCCGGCCCCCGCTTCCATTGTCCCACGGGGGTACGACAAAAACAGGTACGACAAGACAGGTACGGCAAAACAGGGTCGGCGAAGCAAGTGGGCGTCAGGCTACGGGGCGGAGGCCTACTCGTTCGCCCAGGGAGTCCAAGCGTTCCAGCACAGTCGCTGCGATGCCGTCCGCGTCCAGCCCGTACCCGCTCAACAACTGCTCCCGGTTCCCGTGCGGCACGAAAGTCGACGGCAGGGCGCACGTGCTGGCGCAAGTGTCGCTGCCGGCCGCCGCAAGCGCTTGCGCCAACCGTCCGCCCAAAGAGCCCGTAGCGACCGTGTCCTCCACCGCCACCACCAAACGATGCTCGGCGGCCATCTCCACCAAAGCCGGGGCCAAAGGCGTGGTCCAGCGAGGATCCACCACGGTCACGGGAACGCCGCGTGCGGCCAAGGCGTCGGCCGCCGCCAAGCACTCCGCAGCCAGGGAACCGACGCCCACCAACAACACCCGGGCCTCCGGCGCGAACCGCAGCACGTCCACGCCACCGACCCGGCGCAACGCAGGGATCGCTGGACCAACCGACGCCTTCGGGTACCGCACGACAGTCGGACCCGAATCGACCTCGACCGCCTCGCGCACCAGAGCCCGCAACGTCCCGGCGTCCCGAGGCGCACCGATCCGGATCCCGGGCACGACCGGCAGCACGGACGCGTCCCACATCCCGTGGTGGCTCGCGCCATCCGGGCCGGTGATCCCCGCCCGGTCCAGCACGAACGTCACGGGCAGCCGGTGCAGTGCCACGTCCATCAACAACTGGTCGAACGCCCGCGACAAGAACACCGAGTACACCGCCACCACCGGGTGCAGCCCGGTCATCGCCATCCCGGCCGCCGCGGTCACGGCGTGTTGCTCCGCGATCCCCACGTCGAACACCCGATCGGGGAACCGGGCCGCGAACGGACCCAACCCGGTCGGACCGGACATCGCCGCGGTCAGGCACACGACGTCCGGGCGCGAGGCACCGATCGCCGCGATCTCCTCCCCGAACACCGATGTCCACGTCTCGCCACCGCGCCCGACCGGCCGACCCGTGACAGGGTCGAGCACACCGACAGCGTGCATCCGCTCGACGTCATCCTCGGCGGGCGCATACCCGTTGCCCTTGCGGGTCACGCAGTGGACGACGACCGGTCGACGGTAAGAAGCCGCAGTCCGGAAGGCAGTTTCCAACGCCACCACGTCATGCCCATCGACCGGCCCGACATAAGCCAAACCCATGCCCTCGAAGACCGACGAGTCAGCAGTGGACGACCGCAAAGCGTCCAAGTGCGCCGCGAGCCCACCGACAGTGGGCGCGTAAGACCGCCCGTTGTCGTTGAGCACCACCACGACCGGCAGATCCGACGACGCACCCAGGTTGTTGAGAGCCTCCCAACACATACCACCGGTCAGAGCACCATCGCCCACCACGGCAACCACCCGCCGCGACCCCTCGCCACGCAAGCGGAAAGCCTTCGCCACCCCATCGGCGTACGACAGGGCGGTAGACGCGTGCGAGTTCTCGATCACGTCGTGCGCGGACTCCTCGCGCGCCGGATACCCGGACATCCCGCCCGCCTGCCGCAGCCGGTCGAACCCGCCCGCGCGCCCGGTCAGGACCTTGTGCACATAGCTCTGGTGCCCGGTGTCGAACAGCAACACGTCGTGCGGCGAGGAGAACACCCGGTGCAGCGCGATGGTCAACTCGACCACCCCGAGGTTCGACCCGAGGTGCCCGCCCGCGGCCGACACCTTGTCCACCAGGAAAGCCCGGATGTCCGCAGCAAGCCCGTCCAGCTCGTCCACGCCCATCGACGCCACGGGGTTCACAGCGACCTCACCGCACCGGGCACGGTGAACTGGATGGTCTCGCGGGTCGCCTCGCGCTCCACCACGGTGACCGGACCGCGCTCCCGCAACGCCGCCACGACCTCCGACACCAGGTGCGGCGGAGCGGACGCGCCGGCCGTGACACCGACCCGGTCGGCACCGTTCAGCCACTCCGCCCGGATGGCGCCGGCGTCCTCGATCAGGTAAGCGGGACGCCCCTCGCGGCGCGCGATCTCCACCAGGCGCTGGGTGTTCGCGGAGTTCGCCGACCCCACGACGAGCACCACGTCGGACTCGGCGGTGATCATCCGCAGCGCGGCCTGGCGGTTGGTGGAGGCGTAGCAGATGTCGGCCGAGCCGGGGCCGCGCAGCGCCGGGAAGCGCTTGCGCAGCACCTCCAGCACGTCAGCCGTCTCGTCCACGGCCAAGGTCGTCTGGGTCAGGTAGGACACCTTCTCCGGGTCGGCCACCGACACGGTCAGCGCCTCCTCCACGGACTGCACCAGGACCATCGACTCGGGCGCCTCGCCCAGCGTGCCCTCGGTCTCCTCGTGGTTGTCGTGGCCGATCAACAGCACGGTGTCCCCGCGCTCGGCGAACCGCCGCGCCTCGGAGTGCACCTTGGCCACCAGCGGGCAGGTCGCGTCGAACACCTCCAGCCCGCGGCGCTCGGCCTCGGCCCGCACCGCCGGCGACACCCCGTGCGCGGAGAACACGACGGTCGCCCCGGGAGGCACCTCGTCCAACTCCTCCACGAACACCGCACCGCGCGCCTCCAGGTCGGCGACGACGTGTGCGTTGTGGACGATCTGCTTGCGGACGTACACCGGGTGCTCGCGACTGGCGAGCGCCCGTTCGACGATCTCGATGGCACGCTCCACCCCGGCGCAGAACGCGCGCGGCGCCGCGAGCAGGACCGTGCGTGACTCGACTACGGACATCGTGCGCTCCTTTCCACGCTTTGCCGCGAGTATTCGCCGCGCGTCTCGCACTCCGGTCGCACGCGGGTGGAACCCCCGGGAGAGCGCGTCCACTTACCCCGGAGTTACTCCCGCTTGCTTCACTTCCCTTGGCAGAGCAGGAGAAGAGGTGCCCCATGACGACCCGGCTCGACGTTCGCGACCTCCCGTGGCGCGACACCTGGCGCGCGGCGCGGTTGCTGGCGCAGGCTTACCGCGAAGGCGTGATCTGGGATTCGATCGCGCGCATCCCACCGTGGCGCAAGCAGGTCGCGCTGACCCTGCTGTACCTGGCGGAGTTGGTGATCTGCCGGTGGGACAACGGTTTCCTGCTCGCCGCCGTGCGCGGGACGCGACTGGACGGCGTCCTGGTCTGCTACCGGCACGGTGAGCGGCCGACCCCGTGGTGGGGCTGGGCGCTGCGCTCGATCGCGTGCGTGGTGGCCGGTCCGACGGCGGTCGTGCAGGGCGTGCGGCTGTCCAACGACCTGGACCGCCTGAAGCCGCGCGAACCGCACGTCTGGTACGCCGTGCTCGGCCGCCGCGACGACTCCCCCGGCGTCGGCTACGTCCTGCTGCGCGCCGGCCAGGCGCGAGCGGATTCCCTTGGCCTGCCCGGATACCTGGAGACCTCGGCCGGCGAGGAGCAGGTCCGCATCAACGAGATGCTCGGCTGGACCTCGCGCGACCACTACGTGCTGCGCAACGGCAAGGTCGTCCGGACGATGTGGCGTGATTGCCCGGTGGCGTCATGACGGCGTTCGCGATCCCCTTGGCGCACCGGCAGGACGACACGTCCCGCGCGGCGGCGATCGAGATGCTCGGCGGCGCGGACGCGCTGGACGCGTTGGTGCGCGGCGGACTCCCGGTCGGCCCGGACGACCGGTTCGACTCCCGCGACCTGTTCAACTTCGCGCTGCGCTCCGGCGGCGGGCGGACCGTGCCGGAACAGGCGTTCGCGTTCGCCCTGCGGTGGATGCGGTCGCCCGCGGAAGCCCTGCTGGAGCCCCGGACGTCCCGTTTCTCCTTGTCCCTCACCTGTTCGTGCGACCCGGTCGCCCTGGCCCGCCCGCGCACCGAACCGTACGGCGGCTCGGTCTCCGGCCTCACCTCCGACGAGGACCTCGTCCCCACCCGGGACCTCACCGCCACCGTGCGCACGGTCGGGTCGCTGGTCCCCCTCCGGTCCGAGATCCTGCGCGACGAGGTGGAGGCGTTCGCGAACCTCGGCGTGCGGTGGGTCAAGCTGCCCGACACGTTGCGCGAGGACGTCGACCTGGTCACCGCCCAGCGCGTGGCGACGTGCGAGTCCGCGAGCCTCTACCTCGCCCGGCGGTTCCGCGACGCCGGCTACCTCGCCGACACCCGCATCGGCTGGGTGCTCGGCATGCTCGACCTCGTCCACGCCTGGGTCGAGGTGGTGGACGACGACGGCGTCACCAAGGTCGTCGACCCGATCTTCGCGCTGCTGGCCGACCTGGTCCCGGGCGCGAACCCGCTGCTCACCGACCCGGCCGTGGCCCTGCGCACGAACCGGCTCGTCCCGACGGGCCTGACCGTGGGCGGCCGGGTCGCCGTCCACGCCTGCGCCGCCGCACCGCGCACCAAGATCACGCCAGTCAAGGAGACGCCATGACCGTGCCCGCGTTCATCACCACGTTCCTGAGCGCGAAGTGCCCGGACAGCGGTCCGATCGGCGAGCACGAGGACCTGGTCGACAAGGGCGTGCTCAACTCCATGCACTTCGTGGAGCTGCTGTACCTGATCGAGGCGGAACTGGAGACCGAACTGTCCCTCGACGACGTCACCGCCGACGACCTGCGCACCATCGCCGCCATCCGCGACCGCTTCTTCCCCGAGCCGGTCTGACCCGTCCGGTTGAAATCCGGGCACCCCGCCCGCCATCATTCGCTCGCCTTTCGAGGGGGGAGAACCACGTGGTGGTGTTGGGTGAGCGGCTGCGCGGATGGGCGCCCGAGCACAGACCCGTGCGCCGACCGCGGGCCTTCTACCTGGCCGGTTTCCTGGCCGCCGTGGCGTTCCAACTGGTCACCCCGGCGGGCCGGTCGCACCTGGACCACGTGTGGGCCGAGGACGGCGCGCGGTTCCTGCTGGACGGCGTCAAGGAGCCGTTCCTCGCGAACCTGATCACCCCTTACGGCGGCTACCTGCACGTCCTCCCCCGGCTGAGCGCCGAGCTGGTGTCCCTGCTGCCGATGGGGTGGGCGGCGGTCGGGTTCGCCGTGGCGGCGGCCGTGCCCCGCGCGCTGGTGGCCCTGGTCACCTTCGCCGCGTCGGCCGGCTACCTCCGCTCCACGGCCCTGCGCGTCGGCCTGGCGGCTCTGGTGGTCGTCCTGCCGGTCGGCAACTCCGAGCCGCTGGGCAACGTCAGCAACGTGCACTGGTTCCTGCTGTACGGCCTGTTCTGGGTGCTGCTGTGGCGCGACGCCCCGCGCCTGCCCGCAGCGCTCTTCGTCACGGTGGCCACCCTGAGCAGCCCGCTCGCCTTCCTGCTCGCACCCCTGGCCCTGCTGCGCTTGTTGGTCCACCGCGACCGCGTGCTCCCGACAACGTTCGCGCTGGCAGCGGCCGTGCAGGGTGCCATCATGGTGTTCGCCGAACGCACCCCGTACTCCCACGACGCCGTGGACCCGGTCCAGGTCCTGCTGGCAACGCTCCTACGCGTGCCACTGGCAGGCTTCACCGGCTCCGAGCAGGTCGCCGACCTCTACCCCCGCTTCGGCAACGCCCCAGCCCTGATCGCCCTGGCACTGCTCGCGGTCCCCCTCGCCGCAGCCTTGATCTGGCGCGACCGCCCCGCCCGCTTCCTCGCCGTGGCCGGCATCGCGTACAGCGTGATCATCATCGTGTTGTCGCTGGTAGCGAACTGGACCGTGGCCCTCCAGGTGCAGCAGCCCGGCGTGGTGATGGCGTCCCAGCGCTACAGCGTCCTGCCGTGCCTGCTGCTGTTCACCGCGGTCGCCGTCGGCCTGGACGCCACTCCCGCCCGGGGCCGCTGGCTCGTCATCACGGCCCGAGCCGTCATCGGCTGCACGTTGCTCGCCGGCGTCGTCCAGCACACCCGCGACCAGGCCGGCGTCCTCACCGGCACGAGCTGGACCGACAGCGTCACGGCCGCCCAGGCCCAGTGCTCGGCCGCCACCCGCCCGGTCGGCCGTTACGTGCACGAACCCGCGGGTTGGTTCTTCGAACTGCCCTGCGACCTCGTCACGCGGGGGTAGGCACCGGCACCGGCTCCACCACGACCTCGGGCTTCCGCCGACGAGCGGCGATGATCCGCCGCCCCAACGCGATCGCCGGCTGCTCGAACCACCGGTAGACCACATCCGCCATCACCAACGACACCGCCACCACGACGATCGCCGTGAGCGTCCCGTTCACCGCGAACCGCGGAACCGTGAGCACCACGATGAAGTGCGCGATCCCCTGCACCAGGTACAGCGAATAGGACCGATCCCCCACGAACCGCATCGGCGCGGTCGACAACACCCACCGCACCGGCCCCCGCGACACGAGCACCACCAGCAGGAACGCCACCAGCACCGCGTACCCCACGAGCAGCAGCGTGTTGTTGCGGGTGCTCGCCCAGAGGTCGGTCATGTTCACGTGCAACCACAGGAACGCGCCCATCACCGGGATCGCCGCGTACGGGTGCGTCAACGGCCTGACCAGCGCGAACGAGCGCTCGTTGTGCATCAGGATGGCCAGCAGGGCGCCGATCAGCAGGATCGCGTAGTGGACCGTCGACTCGTAGAGCGTGGTCAGCGAGAAGTCCATGATCCACCCGCCGGTGAACGGGATCAACGCCACCATCACGACCAGGGCGACAACCGCCACCCCGATCCGCCGCTTCACCGCCGCCACCCCGACGACCACCATGAGAGCGGGCCAGAACAGGTAGAACTTCTCCTCGATCCCCAACGTCCAGGACCCGCTGAAGAAGTTGTCCGGCCCGGTCGGGTTGGCCTCGGGCAGGAACTCGTTGAAGAAGGTCAGGTAGTAAGGAAGCGCGGTGGGGAATTCACGCGCGTAGAACTCGCCGCGCACCCAGCAGAACACGACGATGAACCCGAGGATCACCAGGTAGGGCGGCAAGATCCGGAACACACGCCGCAGGTAGAACGCCTTCAACGAGATCCGCCCGGCGCTGCTCTGCTCCCGCAGCAACAACGTGGTGATCAGAAACCCGGACAACACGAAGAAGATGTAAACCCCGACCCACCCCGACACCCAAAGCCACTTGGGCCCGGCGAAGTGCGAAACAACCACGATCACGGCCGCAACGGCCCGCAACCCATCAAGCGCGGGAAACCGCCGCATACCCCTGAACTCGGCATGGCTCAACACCGCGCACAGCCCTCTCCGTGGACGCCACACGCCAAACCCGGCGTCGGGACCGCCACACGGTACCCGAGCCCCAGCCGGCCAGGTACATGGTCGATCTGTTGGACGCTCGCACAGTTTTCGACCAAGAAACTTCGCCAACGTCCAACACAATCACACTCATACTTCCCCCTCTCCGCCTTCCCCCTCCGCCCTGCTGCCGCCCCTCACCCCACGCCGCCCTCGACCACCCAGCGCAGGCACCACCCCCCGCCACACCGCACCCACACCACCCCTTCGGCACCACCCTCCGCACCGCGCCCGCACCACACACGCCGCCCCATGCCACACCAACCGCCTACCTCCCCGCACAGCACCCGCCACCCGCGCCCGCGCCCGCGCCCGCCACCCGCCGCCCGCGCCCCGAAGGGCGCAGGCTTTCGCGCCGCAGGCGCAAGCTCTTCGCGCCGAAGGCGCTCCGCGTGGCTGCCAGCCACAGGAAGGGCCTCGGTTTCTTCCCCCGTACGGCCTGGGCGCAGCCCAACCACGCTTCGACCCTCTTTGCAACCACGCTTCACCGGTTGCAAAGAGGGTCGAAGCGTGGTTGCCTCCGGCAGGCCGTACGGGGGAAGAAACCGACGCCCTTCCACCCCCCGGGGGCCTGCCGCGCGGCGAGCGCCGCTTTTAATCTTGAGAGCGCGCAGCGCGTTGATCTTGAAAGCGCGAAGCGCATTCATCACGAAGAGGACAAGCAGCCAGCGCGACAGCCACCCCGAAGGCCTGCGTATAGTGCGCGCGGTACCGCCCGTGGTGAGGCCGGGCGCCCCCAGTCACGAGCAAAGGACGGTTGGCCTGTGACCGCCGAAGCAGCCGACGCAGGAACGGCACCCACGGCACCCACGGCCGGGAAGAAGCACGTCACCTACATCTTCCCGATCTACAACGAGGCCGGGAACATCGACCTGCTGCACCGCACGGTCTCCCAGGTCACCGAGGACCTCGCCGACCGCTACGACGTGAGCTTCATCTACGTCGACGACGGCAGCAAGGACGAGTCCCTCACCCACCTCCAGGCCCTCGCCGACCGGGACGACCGCGTCACCGTGATCGAGCTGTCCCGCAACTTCGGCCACCAGATGGCGGTCACCGCGGGCCTCGACCTGGCCGACGCCGACGCGGTGATCATCATGGACAGCGACATGCAGGACCCGCCCCGGGTCAGCCTGGAGCTGGTGGAGAAGTGGGAGCAGGGCTACGAGGTCGTCTACGCCCAGCGCCGCTCGCGCCAGGACACCGCGTTCAAGAAGCTCACCGCCAGCGCCTTCTACCTGTTCCTGCGCAAGGTCGCCTCGATCGACATCCCGCGCAACACCGGCGACTTCCGGCTGATCGACCGCAAGGTCGTCGACGAGCTGCGCAAGTACCGCGAGCGCGACCGGTTCCTGCGCGGCCTGGTCAGCTACATCGGGTTCCGGCAGACCGGCGTGCTGTTCGACCGCGACGAGCGGCACGCGGGCGTCACCGGCTACCCGTTGAGCAAGATGCTGCGGTTCGCCGCGGACGGCATCCTGGGCTTCTCCGTCGCGCCGCTCAAGCTGATCAGCCGCCTGGGCTACTTCATCTCGTTCCTCAGCTTCCTGGGCATCCTGTACGTGGCCGGCGTGAAGCTGTTCGCGCCGGAGACCGCCGTGCCGGGCTGGGCGTTCATCACGATCGGCATGTTCTTCCTGGGCGGCATCCAGATCACCATGCTCGGCGTGCTCGGCAGCTACATCGGCCGCACCTACGCCCAGTCCCAGGCCCGCCCCCTCTACACCGTCGCCTCCGTCCGCACCGCGGCCCAACACCACACCACTCGCACCACCACCCACACCCCAGCCCGGAGCCTGGTGCGGTGAAGCCCGAACTCGCCACCAAGGTCCGGTTCGGCCTGGTGGGCATCGCCAACACGCTGGTCGACCTCGTGTCCTACACGCTGCTCTCCCTGGCCGGCGTGCCGATGTTCGTGGCGAACCTGCTGTCCACCTCGGCCGGCATGGCGTGCAGCTTCACCCTCAACCGCTCGTTCACCTTCCGCGCCCGCACCGGCGACGTGAAGTCCCAGGCCGTGCTGTTCCTGCTGGTCACCGGGTTCGGCTTGTGGGTCGTGCAGCCGATCGTGATCAGTCTGGTCAGCGGCGCGTTCGCGGGGACGCACCCGGTGGTCGCCGTGATCGGGCCGAAGTTGTCCGCGCTGGTGTTCAACCTGGTGTGGAACTACACGCTCTACAGCAGGCTCGTGTTCAGACAGAAGGAAACCGCCTGATGACGGACGTGATGACCCGTCCCGAGGAGTCCACCCGCGCCACCGCGAAACCGAATTGGCACACCACGGACTGGGCCCGCGCGTTCGCCGTCGTCGTCGCCTGGCACGCGGTGCTGACGGCGGTCGCCGTGCTGTTCCAGGGGTCTCTGCCGATCGGCGAGGGCTACCCCGTCAAGGTGCTCGGCCCGGACGCCACCCTGCTGTCGCACACCTACCGCTGGGACGCGGAGAACTTCCACCAGATCACCAACGGCGGCTACGCCAACGAGGCCACGCCGTGGGTGCCCGCGTTCTACCCGTTCTTCCCGTTCTGCGTGTGGCTCGTGGAGACGATCACGTTCGGGCTGCTGGGTTTCCTGGCCGCCGGCATGGTCGTCAACGTCCTGGCGACGTGGCTGGCCGCCGTGGCGCTGCTGCGGATCGCCCGCCACTTCGTGACCGGTGACCGCGCGCCGTGGCTGGTGGTCGCGGCGTTCCTGACCGCGCCGACGGCGTTCTTCGCGCACGCCTTCTACAGCGAGGCCGTGTTCTGCGCGTTGGGGTTCTGGGCGTACCTGTTCGCGTTGCGGCGCCAGTGGGTGTGGATGGGTCTCGCGCTGATCCCGTTGACCGCGACCCGCATCACGGCCGTGCTGTTCGTGGGCCTGTGCTTCCTGGAGTTCTTCCGCGCCAAGGAGTGGAAGGTCCGCGGCCTGCTGTCGTGGCACCTGCTGTGGTTCCCGGCGGCCGGGCTCGGTGTCGCCGCGTACGCGCTCGTGCTGAAGATCGTCAAGAACGACCCGTTCGCCATGTTCTCCGCCTACGACACCGTGTCGACGTGGGGTTACCACGTGGCGGACCCGAACATCCCGGCCACGCTGTGGCGCGAGCTGAGGGTGTCCCTGAACGTCCTCGCCGGCGGGCGGCCGAACAACTGGGACCTGATCAGCCACGTCCTGCCGCTGTTCGGGCTCGGGGTGCTGGTGGCGCTGTCGGTCTACCTGTTCGTGGCGCTGAAGAAGGACGGCTTGCCGCTGGCCGGCTTCGGCTTGGCGTCGTTCATCATGTTCACGCTCAACAGCAACGTCGTGTCCGTGCACCGGTACCTGTTGCCGTGCCTCGTGATTTACGTGGCGATGGTGGTGGCCGTACAGCGCAGGCCGGCCCTCAAACCCGCGCTGTACGGCTGGATGTACGCCTCTTCCCTCGTGCAGGCCGGCATCTTCCTGCTCTTCGTCTCGGGGACGTGGGCCGGCTAGACGCCCTGCCCCGCCTGACGCACCTGCACCGGCCTACAGGATCCCCGCCGGCTACACGACCTCGCGCTTGCGCCCCACCGCCGCCAGCCCCGCGAACCGCTCCGGCCGCTCGTCCACGTCGTCCAGCGACGCCGGCCGCCACAGCGGCAGGTGCACCACGCCCGGTTCGACCAGGTCGTAGCCCGCGAAGAACCCGGCCACCTGCTCCCTGGAGCGCATGGTCATCGGCGTCGCGGTGCGGCGGCGGTAGAGGTCCTTGTGCTCGTCCGCCTGGCCGTTCTGGCCGTCGCGGGTGGCGTGCGAGACGACGAGGAAGCTGCCCGGCGCCACGGCGTCCCGGTAGGCCGCCACCACGTCGGCCGGCCGGTCCTCCTCGCCGACGAAGTGGAGGACGGCGACCATCATCACGGCGATCGGCTGCTCGAAGTCCAGCAGCGGACGGACCTCGGCCAGCACCTCACCGGGGTTGCGCAGGTCCGCGCGGACCACCGCCGTCTGCTGGTCGTCGCCGAGGATGGTGCGGCTGTAGGTGACGGCGATCGGGTCGTTGTCGACGTAGACCACCCGGACGCCCGGGTCCGCCGCGCGCGCCACCTCGTGGACGTTGCCCACGGTGGGGATGCCCGAGCCCAGGTCGAGGAACTGGCGGATCCCGGCGCGCACGCAGAACTCCACCGCGCGGCGCAGGAACGCCCGGTTCGCCTGCATGATCAGCGGCAGCTCGGGCCACATCTCGATGGCCTTGCGCGCCATCTCCCGGTCCACGGCGAAGTTGTGCGCGCCACCGAGGTAGTAGTCGTAGACCCGGGCGGCGCTGGGTCTGGTCAGGTCGATCTCCTGCTGGTCCCCCATGAACAGGTCCTCCCGCGAGAGTTCGGTCGAATTTCACTCACTTTTCGCACGGACGTTCGGGCGCACCCGTTCGGCCCTGCGGCTGGGCCGATCGGGTGGAACCCGGGGCGACGCTACGCCAGGACAGCGGGTGGGAGCAGCACGTGCGCATTCGTGCGCTGTGCCGTTCGTGCGGCTGCGGTCGTGCGGGGGCCCCGATTCGGGTCTAATGGCCTCCTCCGGGCCTTGTGGACCACTCTAGGGAAGGTACGCATCATGGCGGGTGTACCCCCCGCGTTCGCCAGCGGTCGGCCGCTGACGTGGGTGGACCTGGAGTCGATGCCCGATGACGGCCGGCGCTACGAGCTCGTGGACGGGGTGCTCCTGGTGAGCCCCTCACCCCGCCCCGTGCACCAGCGCGCCGTGGCCCGCCTGGTGATCGCGCTGACCGCCGTGTGCCCGCCCGACTGGGAGGTGCTGCCCGCGCCGGTGGACGTCGTGCTGGCGGAGGACACCGTGTTCATCCCGGACGTGGTGGTCGGCGACCGGTCCGCGTTCACGTCGCGGGCGCTGATCGGGCCGCCGGTGCTCGCGGTCGAGGTGCACTCGCCGCGCACGCGGCTGGTCGACCTGGAGCTCAAGCGCGCCAAGCTGGAGGAGTCGGGCTGCCCGCACTACTGGCTGGTCGACCCGGACCTGCCGGCGCTGCGCTGCCTGGCCCTGCGGGACGGCGTGTACGAGGAGGTCGCGGTGTCCGAGGGCGCCACCGTGGTCGAGTTGGACGAGCCCTTCCGGGTGCGGTTGAGCGCACTTTCGCTCGTCAGCGACACCCCCGCGCGGGCATAGGATGTAGGCCCACACCTGCGTTTCCGGGGGGGTCGAGTTGTCCGTCCGCGCCGCCTGGTCCGACCTGCACGCCCTGCACCACCGGATCAACGCCGGCCTGGAGCGCGCCCTGCAACGGAAGTTCCACTTCGGCTTGTCTGAGTTCACCGCCCTGTCCGCGCTGCACGACGCGCCCGACGGCGAGTTGCGGATGCAGGAGCTGACCGAGGTGGTCGGCCTGAACCAGAGCTCGGTGAGCCGGTTGGTCGCCCGGTTGGAGCAGTCCGGGCTGACCGTGCGCGAGCTGTGCGAGACCGACCGGCGCGGGGTGTTCAGCAAGATCACCAAGGAGGGCCGCGCGGTGTACGAGACCGCGGCACCCTTCTTCGAGGACACCCTGAAGGCGATCTTCGACGACGTCGAGGCAGACCCGGACCTGGGTCCGCTGCTGTCGCGGGTCCGCACGTAGACCACCCGTTCAGCCCCCTGTCCGGACACCCGGAATTGTCGTACCCGCCCGGTAGAATTCGAACGTTAGTTCGATGAGGGGAGCCTGCCGTGGTGGAGCCGGTCAGCGTGACCGCGTTGTCGTTCACCGAGTACGTGATGAGCGGTCAGCGCGGGCGCATCAGCATCGTGTCCGAGCAGCGCAACGTGTACCTGGGCGCCGACCCGTGGGTGTGCGGTTTCTACAACCCGATGCGCGACGCGATGCGCAGGGCGGCGAACTCGATCGACCCGGACGCGGAACTGGACGCGGCAGTCCGCTCGGCGTCCCGCAACGGCCAGCCAAGGGCCTTCGAGGAACTCCGCGAGGGCTTCCTGCCGTGGCTGCGCTCAACCCGCGCCACCGGCGTACCGGTGGCCGCTACCCGCTGGGAGGCCGGCGACCTGACCCTGCGCGTACGCCCCCACCTGGGCCTGCGCATGCCGGACGACTCGACGGCAGCCGTGCTGGTGTACGTGAAGGAGCCACCGATGACCCAGGAGGCGGCAAACGTAGGCCTGCGCATCCTGCAACGCACGATCGACAAAACCCTGCCCGGCGCCACCCCGCTACTGCTGGACGCCCGCCGCGGCCGAGCCTTCCGCATGTCCCGCCGAACAAACCTGGCCAAACTCGACGCCCTGATCGCCGCCGAGGCAGCGGGCTACGTAGTGCACTGGCGCATGAGCGCCTGACCCCGGAACCTCCGGGCCGGCCCACCCCAACCGGGCCGGCCCGCTTCCGGCTGCCCGCGGAACTCGGCGACCCACCAAGACCCGGTGACCAACGAAGACCCCAACGGCCCACCGAGCCCCGGCCTCCAGCCGCGCCCCCAGCCGCGCCCCCAGCCGCCCCGGCCGAGCCAGCCCCGCCCAGCCACCAGCCGAGCTGAGCCCGCCGCGCCCAGCCGCCCAGCCAATCGCATCCGCCTAGCCACACCTAGCCACCCAGCCGAAGCCAGCCGCCCAACTGAAACCCCGCAGCCCGACCGCGCCGAGCCGAAGCCCAGCCTCCAGCCGCGCAACCCACCTGCCCAGCCGCGCCACCCAGCCACCCAGCCGCCCAGCCGCGCCACCCAGCCGCCCAACCGCGCCACCCAGCCGCCCAACCGCGCCACCCTGCCGCCAGCCGCGCCGCGCCCAGCCACCTGCGGCCAGCCGCTCCCAGCCCACTGTGCCCACTCGCGCCCACTGTGCCCACTCGCGCCCACTGTGCCCACCGCGCCCGGCCGTGCCTAGCCGCGCTTAGCCGCCCGCTGAGGCCCAGCGGCCCACAGAGGCTCGGAGGCCAGGGCCGGAATTCCTCAGTGCCCCGCAGGCGTGGGATTGTCGGTGCGCCATGCGACGATCGAGACGGGGGCCGGAGGCCACCGGACAGCGCTCAGCCAGCGAACCGCCCCAGCCAGCAAACCGCTCAGCCGGCGCTCCACCGGGCGGCGCTTTCGCCGGGCGGCGCTTTCGCCGGCGAACCGCTCGGCCAGCACTCCGCCGGGCGGCGGTCAGCTGGCGACTGCTCGGCCAGCCGCGGCCCGCGAACCGCTCGGCCAGCGCTCCACCGGATGGCTGTCAGTCGGCGAACCACCCGGACAGCGCTCAGTTGGCGATCGCTCGGCCAGCCTCGGTCGGCGACCGCTCGGCTGGCGAACCGCCGGACAGCGCTCAGTCTGCGAAACACCCAGCGAGCGCGCAGTTGGCGAACCGCTCAGTCGGCGCTCTGTCGGCGAACCGGAAGCTCAGCGCTCAGCCGGCGAATCCGGCAGGGTCGTGGCGGAACTCGCCGTTGATCACCGTGGCCAGCACAGTGAGATCCGAAATGCGTTCCACCGGCACCGCCCGCGGATCGTCGTCCAGCACGACGAAATCGGCCAGCTTGCCCGGTGTGATCGACCCGAGAACGTCGTCCTTCCCGCACGCATACGCCGCGCCCAACGTGTAAGCCACCAAAGCCTCGGTCACCGACACCGCCTCGTCCGGCCCCACCGCCAACCCACCCCGAGACCGCCGCTCGACCATGAACCTGATGCCCCGCAACGGACTCCCGTCCGCCACCGGCCGATCCGACGACCCGGCCACCACCACCCCCCGATCCAAGAACGACCGCCCCCGGTACAGCCAAGGCGCCCGCTCCGCCCCCATGATCGCCGAGTAATCATCCCCATAAGCCCACAGGAAACTCGGCTGCACCACCGGAATCACGCCCAGCGCCGCGATCCGGTCCAACTGATCCGGTCGCACGAGCCCGCAGTGCTCGATCCGGTGCCGCACACCAGGCCTGGGCACGAGGGTCTGCGCCTCCTCGATCACGTCCAGCGCGAAGTCGATCGCCCGGTCCCCGATCGCGTGCACGGCCAGCTGCCACCCGGCGGCGTGACCGTCGAGCAGCGCGGCGCGCATCGAGGAAGGCTCGTCCTGCCACTGCCCCACCCCGCCCACGGTGTACGGCGAGGTCAGGGCGGCTGTGCGGGCGATCATGCCGCCGTCGGTCCACAGCTTGAGCGCTCCGATGGACAGCCAGTCCGACCCCAGCCCGGTTCGGATGCCCAGCGGTAGCGCTCGGCGCAGGCCGTCCGACGGGTGGGCCGCCACCTCCCGCAGTTCCCACGCCGACACCATCAGCTGCACGCGGATCGGCAACGTGACCCCTTGATACGCCGCGATCTCCACCGGGCTGCTGCCGATGAGCCCTGCGCCCACGCCAGCCTCGGCGGCCAGCACGATCCCCTCGCGCAGGCACTGCTCGGCCCCCAGCCGCACGTCGGCGGCGATGTCGGCCACCGGGTACGGCAGGATCATCGCCCGCACGGCGGTCTGCGCGGCCTCCGCGAGGAACCCGTCCGAGTCGGAGCCCACGAGCGCCAGCACGTCGGTGCTCACCACGCACGCGTGCCCGGACACGTCCTGCACGTACACGCGCCGCCCCACCTCGTCGAGGTCGCGTGCGGTCAGGGGGCGGTCCAGCACGCGGTGGTCGTAGCCGGCCGCCTCCAGCCACTCGCCGCGCGGAACGCCCCGCAGCAGGTCCAGCACCTCGGCGACGGTCCGGCAACCCGACACGTCCGGCACGCGGGACGCCCGCCCGGCCCACGCCAGGTGGACGTGCGCGTCGACGAAACCGGGCAGGACGGTCGCGCCGCCCAGGTCCACCACGCGGCGGGCCGGGAGGTCGGTGTCCAGTGCCACGACCCGGCCGCCCCACACGCCCACCGAGGACGCGGACGGTCGGGTCGGGTCGAGGGTGACGAACCGGCCGCCGGTGAGCTTCAGGTCGAGGATCACCCGTGCAGGCTAGCGAACGGCAACTTAGGTTAGGGTTGGATAACTTAGGCGAGCCTAAACCGAGGAGGAGGCCCGATGCGGGTCGTCATGTTCGGCTACCAGACCTGGGGTCACCGGACGCTGCAAGCCCTGCTGGACTCCGAGCACGAGGTGGCACTGGTCGTCACGCACCCCAAGAGCGACCACGCCTACGAGCGGATCTGGAGCGACTCGGTCGCCGACCTCGCCACCGAGCACGGCGTCGAGGTCGTCATCCGCAACCGCCCGGACGACGACGAGCTGTTCCAGAAGCTCAAGGAGGTCGAGCCGGACGTCATCGTGGCCACCAACTGGCGCACGTGGATCCCGCCGCACATCTTCACCCTCCCCAAGCACGGCACCCTCAACGTGCACGACTCGCTGCTGCCCGCCTACGCGGGTTTCTCGCCGCTGATCTGGGCCCTGATCAACGACGAGAAGCAGGTCGGCGTCACCGCGCACATGATGGACGAGACCCTGGACGCGGGTGACATCGTCCTCCAGCGCGCCGTCCCGGTCGGCCCGCGCGACACCACCGCCGACCTGTTCCACAAGACCCTGGAGCTGTTCGGCCCCATCACCGTCGACGGCCTCGCCGAGATCGCCAAGGGCCGCACGGACTTCACCAAGCAGGACCGGTCCAAGGCCAGCTTCTTCCACAAGCGCGCGGAGGAGGACCTGCGCATCGACTGGACGTGGGAGGCCGAGGAACTCGACCGCCTGGTTCGCGCGCAGTGCGCCCCGTACCCCAGCGCGTTCTGCTTCCACAAGGGCAAGCGCTTGGAGATCGTCGAGGCGGACGTCTCAGAGGCCCGCTACGGCGGCACCCCCGGCCGCATCTTCTACCGCGAGGGCGACGGCGTGGCGATCGTGGCCGGCGCCGAAGCCCGCCGGGGCCGCAACCACGCCCTGCTGGTCAAGCGGGTCCGCACCGAGGACGGCCGCGAGCTGCCCGCCCAGGAGTACTTCCGGAACATGGGCGGCTACCTGACCAGGCACCCGTGACGGACCGGGGTGCCCGCCCCCGAACTGCGGGCACCCCTGTTTCCGAAACTGTTGCGCGGCAAGCTTTTCCCGTCACGCGGCCGTCTCATATCGCCCCCGGTGATCCGACCGTGACCGTGATCGCTGATCATTGGGCACATGAGCCGGAAGCGGTCGACGACGTGGGTCAGCGTGGTCGTGTTCCTCCTGTTGATCGTCATCGGGTACTACCTGACCCGCTACCAGGACAAGACCGTTCCACCGGCGCCCACGCCAACCGCCAACCCGCAGGAACCCGGGCAGGACTCGGCGGCCCGGTTGGCGGCCCTGACCATCGCCCCCGAGGGCAAGATGACCGGCTACAGCCGGGACCGCTTCCCGCACTGGAGCAGCCAGGGCAACTCCTGCGACACCCGGGAGATCGTGCTGCAACGACAGGGTGCGGACGTCCGCAACGACGACGAGTGCCGCGCCACGTCCGGCCGCTGGGTCAGCGTGTACGACGGGGAGACGATCACCGACGCGAGCAAGCTGGACATCGACCACACGGTCGCGTTGGCGGAGGCGTGGCGGTCGGGCGCCGACAAGTGGACCGACGAGGAGCGCCAGAAGTTCGCGAACGACCTGGGCGGCATCCAGCTGGTCGCCGTCTCCGCGACGAGCAACCGCGCGAAGGGCGACCAGGACCCGGCCAAGTGGAAGCCGCCGGTGCAGGGCTACTGGTGCACCTACGCGCTGAACTGGATCGCCGTGAAGACCACCTACAAGCTCACCATCGACCAGGCCGAGCACGACGCCCTGGCGTCCATGATCACCCAGTGCCCCAAGTAACTCAGGGGCGCAAGGACTGCAACTGGTCGACCAGATCGGTGTAGGCCTCGGTGCGCCGCACCCACGCCGCGGAGCCGTTGGCCGCCGACGGCGGGTCGCCCAGCGGGTCCACGGCGGTCCGGACGCCGTACTCCAGCCGGTAGGCGATCAGTCCAGTGGCCGCCCGCAGCCACGGGGACGGGTCGGGCGCGGTGATCTCGCCGACCCCGACCCGGAACCACACCGGGAGCCGCAGGTCCAGGGCCAGGGCGCGTTCCAGCCGCCGGGCCGCCGCGTCCCAGATCTCCTCGCGGGCCTTGTCGCCGGCGAGGATCGCCTGCTGGCGCCACGGTTCCTCGGCCGCCGCGCGGTCGGCCTCCAGGCGGGCGGCGGCGTCGAGGGCGCCGGGTTCGGTGGCGCCGATCTGCCAGTCCAGCTGGTGGACCTCGTGTTCCAGCGCGTCGCGTTCGAAGCGGGGCATGCGGCCCGAGGCCAAGCGGGCGGTGCCGGCGTCGCGGCGTTCCTTCAGGGCTTCGTACTCGGACACTTCCTGGCCCAGTTCCACGCGGACCGAGTCGGCAAGGACCTCCTGCTCGGCGTCCCACGCCGTGCGCAGCGCGGCCACGATGTCGCCGACCTCGCCGTCCAGCGCGTCGAGGTCACCGTCCGGGCCCGAGCCGGCCCCGGAGAGGCGGCGCTCCAGCACGAGCAGCCGCGCGCTGACCCGACCCAGTTCGGCGGTCAGCACCTGGGTGGTGGTGATCAGGTCGGCGACGGTCGGCTCGACCTCGTCGAGGCGCTCTTTCTCCGTGGGCACGCGGTCCAGCCAACCCCACGACGAGCGTCCCACCAGGCCCGCAGCCGAAAAACCACACAGATAAACGGCAACTTCCGCCCATCAGGGTCAACGAGCGACTACGCACAGCGACATGCGGGTAAAGGTCAGCCCAACGGTGTATGTCTAGAACATGTCGACATCAGTGCGCGAGACCGAACGCAAGTTCGAGGCGCCGACGGGCGCCTCCCTGCCGGAGCTGACCGACCTGCCTGGTGTCGCCGCGGCGGCGGGCCCGGAGGAGTTGACGCTGGAGGCGGTCTACTACGACACCGCCGACCTCCGACTGGCCCGCGCCGGCCTGACCCTGCGCCGCCGCACCGGTGGCGACGACGCGGGCTGGCACCTCAAGCTGCCCGTCGACGGTGACACCCGCGAAGAGGTGCGGTTGCCGCCGGGACGCGCGGCCAAGCACCCGCCCCGCGAGCTGGGTTCCCTGGTCCAGGTGCACGCCCGCGGCGGGGCGCTGTCGCCGGTCGCCCGCATTCGGACCAACCGCCGCCGCTGGCAGTTGGTGGACGACAAGGGCGAGCTGCTCGCCGAGGTCGTGGAGGACCTGGTGTCCGCGCAGGACGTCGTGGACGACTCGAACGTCGACTCGTGGCGCGAGATCGAGGTCGAGCTCGGCGACCGCGGGGACACCGCCCTGCTGGACCGGGTGGAGCGGCGCCTGAACGACGTGGGCATCCGCCGGTCGGCCTCGTCGGCGAAGCTCACGAAACTCCTGGCCACCCGCATCGCGCCGCACCCCGAGCCGGCCCGGGACGGCACCGCGGGCGCGGTCGTCCTGGCCTACCTGCGCGAGCAGGCGGACGCCCTCAAGGCCTACGACCCGAAGGTCCGCCGCCGCGAGGACGACGCCGTGCACCAGATGCGCGTGGCCACCCGCCGGATGCGCAGCGCCCTCCAGGCGTTCGGCCAGGTCGTGGCCCGCGACGAGACCCGCGCCCTCACCGACGAGCTGAAGTGGATCGCCGGCGTCCTCGGCGAGGCGCGCGACGCCGAGGTGCTGCGGACGACGTTCGAGTCGCACGTCGCCGACCTGCCCGGCGAGCTGGTGCTCGGCGCCATCCCCGCCCAGCTCACCCGCTACTTCGCGCCCCGGGAGGAGCAGGCCTACCAGGCCGCCGTGACCGCCCTGGACAGCCGCCGCTACTTCGACCTCCTCGACGCGGTGGACGCCCTGATCGCCGACCCGCCGTTCACACCGCTCGCCGCCGCCAAGGCGAAGAAGGTGCTGCCGGGTTTCGTGGACAAGGCCTACCGCCGGGTCAAGAAGGCCGCCGACAACGCCCACGACGACACCTCGCTGCACGAGGCCCGCAAGGCCGCCAAGCGGCTGCGGTATGCGGTGGAGACCGTCGAGCCGCTGTTCGGCAAGCGCGCCAAGAAGTACCGCAAGCGGCTCAAGAACCTCCAGACACTGCTCGGCGACCACCAGGACAGCGTCGTCGCACGGCCCGTGCTGCGGGAGCTCGGCGCACAGGCCCACCGCGACGGCGAGAACGGGTTCACCTTCGGCGTGCTGCACGCCCTGGAGACCGCGCGGGCCCAGCGGGTGGAGGAACGCTTCCCCACCGTCTGGGCGGACCTGGGACGTCCGAAGCTGCGGTGATTGGTCTGGACCTTGACACCCGAGACGGCCGGCTGGAACGGTGATCCCCGCCGCCGCTCGGGTGTTCAAGGCCGACCAGGAGGACCACCGTGCCCCGACTCGGAATACCGGCAAGAGCACTGGCCACCCTGCTGCTCGCGACCGCGGCCACGGCGGCGCCGGCCCACGCAGCAGTCCCGGAGACACCGTTGCAGCACATCGTTCCCGCCCCGGTCAGCGCCACCCCGAGACCGGGCACGACCTACCACCTGACCCCCGACACGCGCATCCACACCCACCCGGGATCCGCCGCCGCCAAGCAGGTCGGCGAGTACCTGGCAGGCGTGCTGCGCCCGTCCACCGGCTACCGACTGCCGGTCGTGCCCGGCGCGTCCGGCAAGGGCATCAGCCTGCTGCTCACCGGCGCCGACCCCCGCGTCGGCGACGAGGGCTACCACCTGGACGTGACCAAACGCGGCGTGGTGATCCGCGCGAAGACCCCAGCCGGCCTCTTCGCCGCCGTCCAGACGTTCCGCCAACTCCTCCCCGCGAAGATCGAGGCGAAATCCCGCCAACGCGGCCCGTGGACCGCCCCGGGCGGCACCGTGCTGGACTTCCCGCGCTACACCCACCGCGGCGCGATGCTCGACGTGGCAAGGCACTTCTTCTCCGTGGACGAGGTCAAGCGGTACATCGACCAGATCGCCCTGTACAAGATCAACAAACTGCACCTGCACCTGGCCGACGACCAGGGTTGGCGCCTGGAGATCAAGAGCTGGCCCCGCCTGGCCACCCACGGCGGCAGCACGGAGGTCGGCGGCGGCCCCGGCGGCTACTACACCCAGGAGCAGTACACGGACCTGGTCGCCTACGCGGCAGCGCGACACATCGAGGTGATCCCGGAAATCGACATGCCGGGCCACACCAACGCCGCCCTGTCCTCCTACGCCGAACTGAACTGCGACGGCGTAGCCCCGCCCCTGTACACGGGCATCGAGGTCGGCTTCAGCTCGTTGTGCATCAACAAGGACATCACCTACAAGTTCGTCGACGACGTCCTCCGCGAGGTCGCAGCCCTGACCCCGGGCAAGTACATCCACATCGGCGGCGACGAGGCCCACGCCACCACCGACCCCGACTTCATCGCCTTCATGAACAAGGTCCTGCCCCTGGTCGCCAAGCACGGCAAGCAGCCGGTCGGCTGGCACGAGTTCGTGAAGGCCACCCCACCCGCCACCGCCGTCCCGCAGTTCTGGGGTACCAAGACGGTCGCGGCGGACATGGTGGAGGCGGCCAAGCGCGGCAACAAGATCGTGCTGTCACCGGCCACCAAGGCCTACCTGGACATGAAGTACGACGAACACACCCCGCTGGGCCTGAGCTGGGCCGGCTACACCGACGTCCAGGACGCCTACGACTGGAACCCGGGCGCCTACATCGAGAACCTGCCGCCGGAAGCGGTCAAGGGCGTAGAAGCTCCACTGTGGACGGAGACCCTCACCAAGTCCGCAGACATCGAGTACATGGCCTTCCCCCGCCTGCCCGCAATCGCCGAACTGGCCTGGTCCCCGTGGAACACCCACAACTGGGACAACTTCAAAACCCGCCTGGCCGCCCAGGCCGACCGCTGGCACACCTTGGGCATCAACTACTACCCCTCCCCGCAGATCCCCTGGAAGAAGTAGCCGGACCGGGGAGGCGGCCCCACGCCGCCTCCCCGGCGCGCGGGGTCAGAAGAATCCCTGGGCATCCGGCGAGTAGCTGACCAGCAAGTTCTTGGTCTGCTGGTAGTGGTCGAGCATCACGCGGTGGTTCTCACGCCCAATGCCGGACTGCTTGTAGCCGCCGAAGGCCGCGTGCGCGGGGTAGGAGTGGTAGTTGTTCACCCACACCCGGCCGGCCTGGATCTCCCGCCCGGCCCGGTAAGCCACCCCGCCGTCCCGCGACCACACCCCGGCACCCAGCCCGTACAAGGTGTCGTTGGCCGTCTTCACGGCATCGTCGAAGTCGTCGAACCGGGCCACCGACACCACCGGCCCGAAGATCTCCTCCTGGAACACCCGCATCTTGTTGTCGCCCTCGAAGATCGTCGGCGTCACGTAGTACCCGCCCGACAGCGACCCGCCCAGGTCCGCCGGCTCGCCGCCGCACACCAGCCGCGCCCCCTCGGCCTTGCCGATCTCGATGTAGGACAACACCTTCTCCACCTGCTCGCGGCTGGCCTGCGCCCCGATCATCGTCTCGGTGTCCAGCGGGTCGCCCTGCTTGATCGCCTTCGTCCGTGCCACCGCATCGGCCAGGAACTCGTCGTAGATCGCACTCTGCACCAGCGCCCGCGACGGGCACGTGCACACCTCGCCCTGGTTGAGGGCGAACATGGTGAAGCCCTCCAGCGCCTTGTCGTAGAAGGCGTCCCGCCGCGCGGCGACGTCGGCGAAGAAGATGTTGGGGCTCTTGCCACCCAACTCCAGCGTCACCGGGATCAGGTTCTCGCTCGCGTACCGCATGATCAGCCGACCGGTCGAGGTCTCGCCGGTGAACGCGACCTTCGCGACCCGCCGGGACGACGCCAGCGGCTTGCCCGCCTCGACGCCGAACCCGTTCACGACGTTGACCACCCCGGGCGGCAGCAGGTCCGCGATGAGACCCATGAGCACGTGGATGGACGTGGGGGTCTGCTCGGCCGGCTTCAGCACGACTGCGTTGCCCGCCGCCAGCGCGGGCGCGAGCTTCCAGGTGGCCATGAGCAGCGGGAAGTTCCACGGGATGATCTGGCCGACCACGCCCAGCGGCTCGGGGAAGTGGTAGGCGACCAGGTCTTCGCTGATCTGCGAGATCCCGCCCTCCTGGGCCCGGATGACGCCCGCGAAGTAGCGGAAGTGGTCCGCGGCCAGCGGGAGGTCGGCGGCCAGCGTCTCGCGGACCGGTTTGCCGTTCTCCCAGGTCTCGGCGACCGCCAGCGCCTCCAGGTTGTCCTCGATGCGGTCGGCGATCTCGTTGAGCACGTTGGCCCGCTCGGCGGCCGACGTGCGGCCCCAGGCCCGCGCCGCGCCGTGGGCGGCGTCCAGCGCCCGGTCGACGTCCTCGGCGGTGCCGCGCGCGACCTCCGTGAACACCTCGCCGGTGACCGGGGTCGGGTTCTCGAAGTAGCCGCCCCGCGCGGGTGGCACGTACTCGCCGCCGATGAAGTGGTCGTACCGGTCGCGGTAGGTCACCACGCTGCCGGCCTGGCCGGGCGCCGCGTACTGGGTCATCTCCACTCGCCTCCCGCGTCGTCGCGTCGATCAACGGCCGAAACGTAGGAGGCGCGACGTTGCAGTCACGTTGCACCCGATCGGACCACTCGACCGCTTGCCGCGCCGCGCCGACGCGGGTCATCCTGGGTGGCCAGGAGGTTCCGCGATGCACCCCGACCCGCACCGGCTGTCCGCCCTCCACGAGGCCGCCCTGGACGGGTCGCCGACACACGCCGCACGCCCCGTGATCGTCGAGTCGTGGCGACGCTCCCTGGCCGCCCACGTCGACCCGGACTGCCACGAGCCCCCGGTGGTCCTCGCACCCGACGAGGTCGCGGACGTGCGCGCCGCCCACCCGCTGGCCCCGATGCTGCCGATGCTGCGCGAGACCCTGGTCGCCATCGCGGACGACGCCCGGCACGTCATGATCGTCACCGACGCGGACGGCCACATCCTGTGGTGCGAGGGCGCGCGGGACGTCCGCCGGCTCGCCGAGCGCTTCCGCCTCACCGAGGGCGCCCGGTGGAGCGAGGACGCCATCGGCACGAACGCGATGGGCACCGCGCTCGCCGTGGGCAGCCCGGTGACCGTGCACTCCGCCGAACACCTCGTGCGCACCTACCACGGCTGGACGTGCGCGGCGAGCCCCGTGCGCGACCCGGACACCGGCCGCACGCTCGGCGTCGTGGACGTCAGCGGACCGCTGACCAGCCTGCACCCGGCGACCGCCGCCCTGGTCAGCACGGCCGCGCGCTTGGTGGAGGCCCAGCTCAAGGTGGTCCTCGCGGCCCGCGACGAACGCCTCCGCGCGGCCGGCATGCGCCACCTCATCGCCCTGCGCGGCGAACCCGGCGCACTGCTCAGCCCGACCGGCCGCGTCCTGGCCGCCGACCCCCAGAACCTGCTCGGCCCCCGCGTCGACCTCGCCTCGACCACCCACCCCTCAACCGTCCACCTGGCAGACGGCCGCGAAGCCCTCCTCGAACCCCTGGACGAGGGCTACCTCCTCCGCATCCCACCCCGCACCACGAATCGCCCCACCCTGTCCCTCCGCTTCCTGGACGACCTGACAGCCACCCTGAACGGCCGCCCACTCCCCCTGTCCCTCAGACACGCCGAACTCCTGACCGCCCTGGCGCTGCACCCCCGAGGCCTGACCGCCGACCAACTGGCCCTGCACCTCTACGGCGAACGCGGCAACCCCACCACCATCCGCGCCGAACTCCACCGCCTGCGCGCCCAACTCGCGAACGTCCTCCAGACCAGGCCGTACCGCCTGTCGGCCACCCTCGACGCCGACTTCCTGACCGTCCGCCAAGCGATCCGCACCAACGACATCACCACCGCCGTCACCACCTACCGAGGCGACCTCCTCCCCCGCTCCGACGCCCCGGTCGTCTCCGACGAACGCGAAGACCTGGCAGCCACGATCCGCCGAGCCGTCCTGACCACCGACGACCCGGAAACCCTCTGGACCTTCGCCGCCACCACCAACGACATCGAGGTCCTCGAACGCCTCACCCACCTGCTCCCGCCCACGGACCCGAGACGCGACCTCGCCCACACCCGCCTGCGCCGCGCCCTCGCCTAACCTGGTGCGCATGGGGTTCTTCGCGCCCGGCGACACCGTCCTGCGCCGGGAAGTGCTGCACGGCAGGCCGTGGTCGGTCATGCCCACCCGGGTGATCGAGGACGGTCCCGACCTGCTGGCCGTCTTCGTCGTCCCCGGCACCGTCTTCGGCTACCCCGACCACCACTACGGGCACCCCTGGCTGACCAAGGGCAACACGCACTGGCGCGGCCACGGCAAGCTCCAACTCCACCGGCCCGGCGACGCCTACTCCGTCGAGCTGTTCTGGTCCGGTGAGGACCGCCGCTTCCAGGGCTGGTACCTCAACCTCCAGGACCCGTTCCGCCGCACCCCGCACGGCTTCGACACCCTCGACCACGCCCTGGACTACTGGCTCGACGCCGAGGGCCGCTGGGAGGAGCGCGACCGGGACGAGTTCGAGGACCAGGTCGTCGAGGGCAAGTACGACGCCGCCCAGGCCGACGCGATCCGCCGCACCGGCAAGGAGATCGCCGCCATGCTCGACGCGGGCAGCACGTGGTGGGACCCCGCGTGGGCCGGGTTCACCCCCGACCCGGACTGGCCGGTCCCCGTGCTCCCCGAGGGCTGGGAGGACTACCCGCTCGCATGAGGATCCAGCCCCTGACCCCGGACACCCTGGTCGCCGAACTGGTCGAGCGGATCGACGCGTTCCCCAGGAACACCTGGACCCGCGTGCTGGTCGACGGCGCGCCCCCGACCAGACCCAGCGCCCTCGCCGACTCGCTGGTGGACCCGCTGCGAGCCCTGGGCCGCCCGACGATGAGGGTGTCCGCGGCCGACTTCCTGCGCCCCGCCTCGATCCGCCTGGAGCACGGCCGCACCGACCCCGAGTCGTTCCGCACCACCTGGCTGGACGCGAACGGCCTGCTCAGGGAGGTCCTCGCCCCGCTGGACCCGGGCGGCACCGGCAAGGTCCTGCCGACGCTGTGGGACGCCGATCGCGACCGCGCCGGCCGCGCCGACTACGTGACCCTCCCGCCCGGCGGTGTCCTCCTCCTCGACGGCACGCTCCTGCTGGACAAGTGGCTGCCCGCCGAACTGACCGTGCACCTGTGGCTGTCCCGGAACGCGCTCCACCGCCAAACCCCCGAAGACGAGCACTGGACTCTCCCGGCGTACGAGGACTACGAGCCCCAAGCCGATGTGACGGTCCGCTACGACCACCCGACCCGGCCCGCGCTCGTGGGTACAGTGGGCTGAAAGACGAGAGGGGGCGTGATGTCCAGGCTGCACCTGCTGCTGGCGGGCCTGTTCGCGCTCACCCTCCTGCACTCCCCCGCCGAACTGGTGGCCGCCATCGCCGCCGTCGCCGTGGTGGTGCTGCTGCTCACCGCCGCGCCGGACGTGCAGGCCGCGCCGGCCTGGGTGCGGTCACTCTCCTTGCGGGACAAGGCCTTGCGCACGGCCTTCCTGCGCCTGCGCGACCCCGACGCCGCGGGTCGCCCTCGTCCGCGAGCACCGGGACTCGGCTGCTGATCAGCCGACGTCCCCGAAACTCGCACCAGACGGAGAAGAACCTTGTTCCACGCCTTGGGCTCTGCCCTGGCGGGCTTCGCCACGCCCGCCCTCGCCATCGTCCTGTTCACCGCGCTCGTCCGCCTGCTCATGCACCCGCTCACCCGCGCCGCCGTGCGCGGCGAGAAGGCGCGAGCCGCGCTCGCCCCGCAGCTCCGCGACCTCCAGGCCAAGCACGGCAAGGACCCGGTCAAGCTGCAAGAGCACACCATGAAGCTCTACAAGGACAACGGCACCTCGCTGTTCGCCGGGTGCCTGCCCGCGCTGGTGCAGGTGCCGTTCTTCATGGTCATGTACCGGCTCGTCACCACCCCGAACCCGCTGCTGGACGGCACGCTGTTCGGCACACCGCTGGGCACGCACTGGTTCGGCGAGTTCGGCCACAATCCCGTGTTCCTGGCGCTCTTCGCGGCCCTGACGGCGATCGCGTTCGCCACTTCGCGCTGGCAGGCG
Organism: Saccharothrix sp. CCNWYY140; assembly: GCF_037401995.1. Taxonomy (NCBI): domain Bacteria; kingdom Bacillati; phylum Actinomycetota; class Actinomycetes; order Pseudonocardiales; family Pseudonocardiaceae; genus Saccharothrix; species Saccharothrix sp. CCNWYY140. The sequence continues at coordinate 7,815 of NZ_JBBEGC010000058.1, read as the reverse complement.
GCGGTCGCGGCCCGCAGCGGTGGCCCCCAGCTGCCGTTCGCGAAGGTGTTGCGGCTGCTGCCGTTCGGCACGGTGTTCATCGCGGCCGTGCTACCGCTGGCGGCCGGGGTGTACCTGCTCACCACGACCGCGTGGACCCTCGCCGAACGCGCCTACCTCTACCGCACGATCAAGGAACCGGTGCTGTCGTAGGTCTCACGCACAGCGGTGGTAGACCTCGCTGGCCAGGTCCGCGGCGTGCCGCATGGCCTGGGCGTGCAGCGCGGTCAGCGAGAGGACGTCGGCCTGTTCCTCCGGGTCGGCGTCCTCGCCGTCCAGGCGCTGCTCCGCCGTCGTGTAGACGACGCACTCGGCGGCCATGCTGAGCCGGCGCGCGAGGAAGGCCACCGCGGTCATGAGGTTCTCGGCTTCCTCCGCCGTGATCGGCACGACCCGCGACGGCGCCTGGTCGGCCAGCTCGTCCTCGGCGGCGCCCAGGTCGGGCGGCTCCGCGCGGTGCGCCAGACCGGTGTCCCACCGGCACGCCGCCTCGTGCAGTGACTCGATGAACGGCTCCCAGTCGATGTTCCGGTCCATTGCTCCGCTCGCCCTCCTGCTCGGCGTGTTACCCGTTCGGAGAGTGCCCGGTGAGCGCGGTGGACATGCGGGTTTTCCCGTTCGGGTGGAAAACCCGCGCGACCGGTTAGACCAGGGCTTCGAGGGGGTAAGACCCGTCCTTCAGTACGCCACCGCACGCTCCGCGTACTGCGGCGAGGGCACCACGCCCGCCGTGGAGGGGTAGGCGATCCGGTCGGGCACGCCGTCGGAGGTGTAGCGCTGGGCGGGGTTCGCGGCGAGCTTGTCCAGCCACACCGCCGAGCCGAACGCCGCGTCCTCGCCGGTCGCGTCCTGGGACCGGATGCGCGGGGTGTTCATCGGGTCGAAGTCGGCGGCGAACGGCGAGGGCGCCGGGTTCGAGCCGACCAGCAGCACGCACACGTAGTCGTAGGACGCGCCGTCCACGCCGCCCCGCATGGCCAGCACGGGTTCGCGCGGGCTCACGCCGAACGGCAGCGCCAGGCTCTTCACCTGGTACTGCGGCACGGCCTGCTGGATCTCGCGCTGGCCCTCGCCGATCGCCCGCTGCGCCCCGTCGGCCGACACCGAAGCGAGGTTCGTGTGGTACTGGGTGTGGTTGCCGATCTCGAAACCGTGGTCCCGCAACCACGGCAGCACACCGGAGCCGTCGGGCGAGCCGAAGGGCGCGGCGTTGACGTACATGCTCGCCACCGGCCGGAAACCGGGGTGCTTGGCGGCGACGTCGAGCAGGATCGCCACGGCGGTGCCGGGCGCGGGCTGACCGGAGGCGTCCAGCGCGAACTGGGTCGGGTCGCCGTCGTCGAAGGTCAGCACGACGGGGTGCTTGCCCGCCGGGAGGTCGATGCGGCCGGTCGCGTACTCCTCGGTGGTCACCGGCACGTAGTCCTCGGCGACCAGCCGCTCCAACTCGGCCCGGAACGCCTCCGGGGTCCGGTCGTACACCGACGTCGGCTGGGCGACCAGCCGGTGGTACATCAGGACCGGCACCTGCCCGAGCTCGTTGGCGCCCACCGCGGCCGGGTCCGGCGGCGGCGCGGACGACGTCGTGCCGGGCGTCGACGCGGCGGCGACCGGCGTGTTGGCGGGCTCCGGCTCCGCGGGCTCGGCGCACGCGGCGGTGACGAGCGCCAGGAGCGCGGCAACGGCCAGGACGGGTTTGGACGGCGGCGCGGTGCGGTTCACGTTTCCGCAAGGTACGCCGCCCGCGAAGGGGTCGTCTCCCGGTTTGACACATTCGGATGACATCTGGTTTACCTGCCCCTGGAGGCGGTATATCGCGCAGTGGTAATGCGCCGCGCTGATCGGAGTCGTCGATGTCGAATTCCACCCGAAAAACGAGAAGGGTTCTCGTCCCGGTGACCGCCGCTGTGGCGTTGTTGCTGGTCGCAGGCGTGATCACGACATTCGTGCACTATCGGCAGACCAGTCTGGCGGTCGCCGAACTGGCCGACGGTGGCGCCGTCACCCATTCGGGCTTCCAGCGCGTGGCCATCACCGCGACCGATCCGGGCGATCTCGATCGGGTGATTGTCGAGGTGGACGGCCGAACGGTCGAAGCGCGCCGCGGGGAAAAGGGGATGTCGTTGGTCGGACTGCAACTGGCCGATGGACCGCACACCCTGACCGTGCGCGCGCCCAACGCCCTGCCGTGGCTGCCGGACGCCGTGATCGAGCGCCGCTTCACCCTCGACAACACCCCGCCGAAGGTGTCCGTGGAGCAGGTGGACGCCAAGTCGCCGCGCGGTCCGCTGACCGTGCGCGGCGCCGTCGAGGGCGCGGACGAGGTGGTCGTCGGCGACCAGCGGGTGCCGGTGAAGGACGGCAAGTTCGAGGTGACGATGGAGGCGGTGCCCGCGTCCCTGCGCCTGGAGGCCAAGGACGCGGCGGGCAACTCCGGCCGGCACGAGATGGCGGTGAAGGTGCCGCACCCGGGCATGCGGGCGGTGCACATGAGCGCCGCGGCGTGGGTCACGGAGGAGCTGCGCGAGCCGGTGCTGGCGCTGGCCCGGGACAAGAAGATCGACGCCGTCCAGCTGGACATCAAGGACGAGAGCGGCGAGATCGGCTACGCCTCGCAGGTGCCGCTGGCGCAGCAGATCGGCGCGAGCAAGGGGTACTACGACGCCAAGGCGGCCCTGGACCAGTTGCACGGCATGGGGTTGCGGGTGGTCGGCCGGCTGGTCGCGTTCCGCGACCCGGTGCTGGGCAAGGCGTCCTGGGAGGCCGGTGCCCACGACCGGCTCGCGCGCAACAAGGGCGGCGGGCCGTGGACGCGGCACTACGGCGAGTACGCCTTCACCAACTTCGCCAACCCCGAGGTGCGCGAGTACAACATCGCCATCGCCAAGGAAGCGGCGTCGCTGGGCTTCGACGACATCCTGTACGACTACGTGCGGCGGCCCGACGGTCCCCTGGCGCAGATGGAGTTCGCCGGTCTCGGCGTTTCCCCCGAGCAGTCCATTGTGGACTTCCTGCGCGACTCGCGGGCGGCGGTCCGGCCGCACGGCGCGTACCTGGGCGCGTCGGTGTTCGGCATCGCCGCGCACAGCGGAACGGACATCGCCCAGGACATCCCGGCGCTGTCGGCGCACGTCGACTACGTCGCCCCGATGGTCTACCCGTCGCACTGGGGGCCGGGCGAGTACGGCGTGGACAACCCGGAGGGCAAGCCGTACGACATCGTGAAGGCGTCGATCGCGAACTTCGTCGAGCTGACCAAGGACACCGGGGCGACGGTCATCCCGTGGCTCCAGGCGTTCTCGCTCAAGCACCACTACGGCCCGGCCGAGGTGCAGGCGCAGGTCACGGCGTCGGCCGACGCCGGCGTGAAGTCGTTCCTGCTGTGGAACCCGGCGTGCCGCTACGACTCGGCGGGGCTGTAGCCGTGACCGGCACCGGCGAGGAGTTCGCACCGGGCTCGTTCAACCGCGAGTGGTGCGGCTACCAGCGGCGCGAGGTGGACGCGGCGATCCGGCAGCTCACCGAGCGGCTGGAGCAGCTGACCACCGACCGGGACGCGGCCCTGGCGACCGCGGACGACGTGACGCGCGAACTGGAGGCGGCCCGCGCGGAGCTGGCGGAGTACCGGATGCTGCACGCCGGCTACTCCAAGGAGAACACGGTGTCCGGGACGATCCGGTACCTGATGCACGTGGCCCGCCAGAAGGCGGAGAAGGAGGAGCAGGCCGCGCACGAGCGCAGCGAGGAGCTGCTCCGGCAGGCGCGGGAGATGGCCCAGCGGCAGGCCGTGCTGCTGGACGAGGCCGAGCAGGAGACGCAACGGCGGCTCGCGGAGGCCGACCGGCGGGCGCGGGAGATCGTGGAACACGCGGCGGCACAGGCGCGGGCGATCGCGGAGGACCTGCTGGAACGCCGCAGGGTGCTCGACCGGTGGTGCGCGGAACTGGACATCCCGGTGCCGCGCGAGGACACCGCCGTCGAGGACACCACCGTCGAGGAGGCCCCGGCACAACCCGCGGTGGACCTCACCGCGCCGGCGGCTCCCACAGCACCAGCCCAGCAGCCCGCACAGGCCCCACCGGCCGCTCCAGCGGCCTCGGCGGCTCCAGCCGCGGCCTCAGCGGCTCCAGTGGCAGGTGCGGCGGCGGCTCCGGCAGCGGGTGCGGCACAGGCGGCACAGGCGGCTCCAGCGACGGGTGCGGCGGCTCCGGCGATGGGTGCGCCCGCGCAGGCGGCTCCAGCGGCACCGGCGGCCTCCGCGGCGGACGGGTCGTGACCGGGCGGTTGGCGGTGGCGCACTACCTGGCGGGGCTCTCGCTGGCCGCCGCCACCGTCCTGGCCCTGGACACGCGCACCGTCCCGATGCACGTCACCGCCCACGGCCGCCCACCCACCGCCACCATGCCCACCTACTACACCGAGCCGCAGCGCGTACGGGGCTTCGGGGCCGACCTGCCGCCGGGCGCGCCCATCCCGGAACAGGGCACCGGCCGGTGGCGTGTCGTCCCGGGAAGCACGACCCCCACCGCAGGGGCCATCGCGTACACCGTCGAGGCCGAGGAGGGCATCACCCTGCGCGAGGGCGACCAGCCGTTCGCGGCCCAGGTGCACCACGCGCTGGTCCACCCGCGCGGCTGGCAGCGCAAGGGGTACGGGTTCCGGAGGGTCGACGCGGACCCGACCCTGCGGATCAGGCTCGCCGCCCAGAGCACCGCGCGGGAGGTGTGCGGGTTCGACCTGCCCTACGACACGTCGTGCCGGATCGGCGACACCGTCTACCTGAGCGCGCCCCGCTGGATCCGCGGCGCGCACACCTACGACAGCCTGACCGCCTACCGGTCCTACCTGGTCAACCACGAGGTCGGGCACTTCCTCGGGTTCGGCCACGAGCCGTGCCCCGAGCACGGCGCGCCCGCGCCGGTCATGATGCAGCAGACGCTGAGCACCGCGAACGACGAGCTGGCGGTGCTCAGCGGCGAGGTGCCGGCGGACGGCCGGACCTGCACGCCCAACCCGTGGCCGCGCTAGACCGCGACCTTCTCCGCGCGCAGCGGCGCGCCGGCCTCGTGCAGGAACTTCAGCACGTACCCGTACGAGGTGAACAGGCCGCACTCGGCGTAGGAGATCGACCGCTGCCGGCAGAAGTCGCGGACCAGGGCCTGCGCGTGGCGCAGGTGCGGGCGGGGCATGTTCGGGAACAGGTGGTGCTCGATCTGGTAGTTCAGGCCGCCCAGCAGGAAGTCGACGAACCGGCCGCCGGTGACGTTGCGGGAGGTCAGGACCTGCTTGCGGAGGAAGTCCAGCTGGTGGCCGGCGGTCAGCACCGGCATGCCCTTGTGGTTGGGCGCGAACGAGCACCCCATGTAGACGCCGAACAGCCCCTGGTGCACCGCGATGAACACCAGCGCCTTCACCGGCGACATGGACGTGAACACCAGCGTCAAGTACCCGATGGCGTGAACAACGAGCAGCGCCGCTTCCACTCGCCACGCCCGCACCTCGCGCCGCGCGACCGGCACCGCGCCGATGACGTGCAGGCTGAAGCCTTCGAGCAGCAGCAGCGGGAAGAACAGCCACGCCTGGTGCTTGACCACGAACCGGAAGAACCCGCGCTTGCGCTCGGCCTGCTCCAGGCTGAAGGCGAGCACGGCGATGTCGACGTCCGGGTCCTCGTCCTCGTGGTTGGGGTTGGCGTGGTGCCGGTTGTGCTTGCTCATCCACCAGCCGTAGCCCACGCCGATCAGCAGGTTGCCCAGCACCAGCCCGGTGACCGCGTTGGTCCGGTTGGTGGTGAACACCTGCTTGTGGCCGGCGTCGTGCCCGAGGAACGCGATCTGGGTGAACACGACCGCGAGGGCGACGGCGGGGACGAGCTGCCACCACGAGTCGCCGATGAGGACGACGGCGGCGCAGGTGGCCGCGAGGACGGCCACAGCCGCCACCAGGCACACCACGTAGTAGCCGGTCCGGCGGTCGAGCAGACCCGCCTGCTTCACCAGCCTGGACAGTTCGGCGAAATCACTGCCGCGCCGAGGCGACACATCGGTGCTCACGCTGCGCAGCCTAAGGGGCGTCCGGTGTCGGGCTCAGGTCAGCCTGAGTTGCAACTGGGCGAACAACCGGAGGAGCGGGTCGTCCAGGTCGAACCCACCCAACTCCGCGGCCCGCCGAACCCGGTAACGCAGCGTGTTCGGGTGGACGTGCAGCAGGGCGGCGGCCGTGCGCACGTCACCGAACGCGTCCAGGTAGGCCAGCAACGACCGGGCGAGGTCCGCGTCCAGCAGGTCCAGCCGCGGGTCCCGGATGCGCGGGTGCTCGGCCAACAGCGCCAGAACCTCGCTGACCAGCACCCGAGACCGCACGTCGGCCAACGTCGCCACGTCCGCGTCCAGGTCCCGAGCCATCGCGTCGAGCACCCGATCGGCCTCCACGCGGGCCACCACCACGTCCTCCATAGTCGCGACCGTCGACCCGATCGCCCCTTGCACCCGCAACCCCATGTGCTTGCGCGCGGCAGCCACGATCTCCTTGGTCAACGCCAACAACGGCGCCCCAGGTGGAAGGTCCGGCAACAACACATAGGTACGCCCCGACGCCTGACTGACCAGGGCACTGCGCCGGTAAGCCGCAGCGTGCACCGAGATCAGACTCGTCATCTCAGCCCGCCGCAGCTCGTGCTGGATGCGATCGGAGTGCTCCTGCCCCCGCAGCGCGAACACCACCACAGCAGCAGGCTTGTCCGGATCGGCCCCAATCTGCTCCGCCACGGAAACCGCATCCATCCGCCCGTCAAGCAGCGAAGCCAGCAGGTTCTCCCGAAACGCCGCCGTAGGCTCCCGCTGCTGCACAAGGTGAAGAGCAGTAACCCGAGCCGCCCCCAACAGGGCTCTCTCGGACTGCTCGGTCAGCGGCGTGGCCCCTTCCTGCACCCAAATCGTCCCCAACGGCTGACTACCGGCATGGATCCCCACAGCGATCCGCCGCCGAATCCCCAGCTCAGGCCGCTCATCAATCCGCACCACCTCCTCCCCCGACCGCAGCCGTTGATAAACCCCCCACTCCCGAAGCATCTTCAAATACGGCTCAGGCCCTTGCCGCCCCAAGATCGACAACCGCCGCAGCTCATCCACTTCATCGGACGACCGCGAGTAAGCCAACACCCGACTAGCCGTGTCCTCGATGCTGACAATCCCCCCGGTCAACGCCGCAATCGTCTGCGCCAACCCAAACAAATCCCCTAGAACTTCGGTAGCCCCCGCATCGGCAGTAAGCCGTGCAGTACTAACCACCCCGCGAGCCAACGACTCAAGCTGCTCCCACCGAACCTCAGGCCGAACCGCCAACAAGGCCACCCCAGCATCAGCCGCAGCCTGCCGCAACACAGGAGAAGGCAAATCCACCTTCACCGCCACCGCCGCACCCCCACCCACCCCAGCCGCCCGAACCAAGGGCAGAGCGGCCCGCCCCCGAGCCCCGATCACGAGGGCAAGGTCCCCAGGCCGAACATCAGGCACGTCATCGGGATCAAGGATGACAACGTCATGCACCTCAACCTCCAACCCATGCGGCGCCACCTGCACCTCCACCAACGGATCCCCAAGCGCCATCAAAACCTGCCGCAAACTCACACCCACCACTCCCAACCACCTCCAACCGCACCCGACACACGCCCACCCGACTGCCGCACACCACGCTTTTTACGAAGCTGCCGCACGGCACACCTCTGCCTGGGCTTCTTGCTTGTGTCATCCCCGTATGGCCTGCCCGAAGGGCTAC